>JAZUGP010000079.1:0-19966 GCA_045641225.1 Acutalibacteraceae bacterium | reverse complement strand
GAGAATGCCGAGCTTGAAAACACCTATATCGAAAAGTGTGAGATAGCCGGCCCCGGCTTTATAAATCTTTTTTTATCGGACAAGTATTATTCCGATATTCTGCTTGACATAGCAAAAAAAGGCGAAAGCTACGGCAGAAGCGATTACGGTAAGGGTCAGCGGATACTCGTTGAGTTTGTTTCGGCAAACCCCACGGGACCTATGCACATAGGTAACGCGCGCGGCGGTGCGCTCGGTGACTGTCTTGCCGCGGTGCTTGATGCCGCGGGATACTATGTTGAGCGTGAGTTTTATATAAACGATGCCGGCAATCAGATAAACAAGTTCGGTCTTTCGCTCGACCTGAGGTACCGTCAGCTTTTCGAGCAGGGCGTTGAGATGCCCGAGGATTCGTATCACGGCGAGGATATAATCGCCCACGCAAAGGCTTTTGCCGATATAAACGGCGACTCATATATGTCAAAGAGCGAAAAAGACAGGCAAAGTGCGCTTGTTGAGTTCGCACTTCCGAAAAACATAGCGGGACTTAAAGAGGACCTTCTTAAATACCGTATTGAATACAATACTTGGTTTAAGGAAAGCAGTCTTCATAAAAGCGGCGAAACTGAAAAGATAATCGAACTTTTAAAGCAGAGCGGTCACACCTATGAAAGCGAGGGCGCGCTGTGGTTTAAAGCCACCGATTTTGACTGCGATAAGGACTTTGTGCTTGTTCGTGCAAACGGTGTTCCGACCTATGTTGTACCCGATATAGCCTACCATTACAATAAACTGATGGTAAGAAAGTTTGACCGCGCCATAGATATTCTCGGCGCCGACCATCACGGCTATGTTCCTCGCCTTAAAGCGGCGCTCACGGCACTCGGTGTAGATGCCGACCGCCTTGACGCCGTGCTTATGCAGATGGTGCGTCTTGTGAGGGACGGCGAGGTAATAAAAGCCTCAAAGCGCTCGGGCAAGGCAATAACCCTCGTAACATTGCTTGACGAGGTGCCGATTGACGCGGCAAGGTTCTTCTTTAACCTCCGCGAGCCCAACTCCCACTTTGATTTTGACCTTGACCTCGCGGTTAGCGAGTCGAGCAACAACCCCGTGTATTATGTTCAGTATGCATACGCGCGTATTTGCAGTATAATAAGAAACCTTGAGGCACAGGGTGTAACCATAACCGAGCCGACTGCAGAACAGCTTTCTCTTCTCAAAACAAAGGAGGAGCGTGAGCTTATACTCTACCTTTCGGCTCTTACCGATGAAATAGTTCAGGCGGCAAAGACCTACGACAGCGCGCGGATAACCCACTATGCCGTGGAGCTTGCCACCAAGTTCCATAAGTTCTATTCGGTATGCCGCGTTATGGATATAGATAAGGATTTACAGAACGCGCGAATAGCACTCTGCAACGCAGTCGGCATAACGGTTAAAAACATTCTCAATATGCTGAAGGTTTCGGCACCCGAAAAAATGTGAGGAGATAAAGCTTATGAGACGGGATAACAGAAATCTCACAATGCTGATGGATTTATACGAGCTTACCATGGCAAACGGCATATTCGATACTCCGCTTAAAAATACCGTTACCTATTTCGATATGTTTTTCCGCCGTATCCCCGATGACGGCGGATATGCCATTATGGCAGGTATCGAACAGCTTATGGATTACCTTGAAAATCTGCATTTTGATGAAAGCGATATTGAGTATTTAAAGAGCCTTAATCTGTTTTGCGATGAGTTCATAGAGTATCTTGAAAACTTTGAGTTCTGCTGTGACGTATGGGCGGTGCCCGAGGGAACACCCATATTTCCGCAGGAGCCGATAGTTACGGTGCGCGGCCCCGCCATGCAGGCGATGATGGTTGAAACGATGGTACTGCTCACCATAAATCATCAGTCGCTTATCGCCACCAAGGCAAACCGTATTGTCCGCGCGGCGGCGGGCAGACCGGTTATGGAGTTCGGCGCAAGGCGCGCTCAGGGAGCAGACGCGGCGTATTACGGCGCGCGCTCGGCGATAATAGGCGGTTGCACAGGCACCTCTGATGTAAAAACCGCAAAGGATTTCGGTGTTAAGGCATCGGGTACCATGGCGCACAGCTGGGTACAGCTTTTTGAAAACGAGTACGATGCGTTTAAGGAGTATGCCTTAAAGTATCCCGACAGCTGTCTTCTGCTTGTTGACACCTATAACGTGCTGAAATCGGGCATACCCAACGCAATAAGGGTGTTTGACGAGGTGCTAAAGCCCATGGGCAAGCGGCCCCTCGGCATAAGGATAGACAGCGGCGATATAACCTACCTTACCAAAAAGGTAAGAAAAATGCTTGACGATGCCGGTTATCCCGACTGCAGTATCTGTGTTTCCAATTCGCTGGATGAATACCTTATCCGCGATATGATTTTTCAGGGCGCCTGTGTGGACAGCTACGGTGTGGGCGAGCGGCTCATCACCGCTTCAAGCGAGGCGGTGTTCGGCGGTGTTTACAAGCTTGCCGCCGTTGAGAAGGACGGTAAGGTGATACCCAAAATAAAGATAAGCGAAAACATCACCAAAATCACCCTGCCCGGCATCAAGATACCGTGGCGGCTTTACGATAACGAAACGGGCAAATGCCTTGCCGATGTAATAACCCTCAACGATGAGAAGATAGATGATACAAAGCCTTATGAGATTTTCGACCCCGTATACACCTGGAAGCGCAAAACGGTGACCGATTTTACCGCCAAAAAGCTTCAGGTAAAGATATTCGAAAAGGGCAAAAGTGTGTACGAAAGCCCCTCGGTAAAGGAAATTGCCGAGTTCTGCAAAAAGAATGTGGACAGCCTGTGGGACGAGGTAAGGCGGTTTGAAAAGCCGCACAATTACTATGTTGACCTTTCGCAGAAGCTTTGGGATCTGCGTAACGAACTTCTTAACAAAAAGGATGAGAGGTAGTATGAAAAAACTTATATCCGTTATTCTTTCGGCACTGTTAATAACAGCGGCACTTTGCGCCTGCAAGGATAAAAAGGCGGAGCTTACGGGCAAGGATGTGGAATATTATGCCGCTTTGGGTCAGATGCCCGAGTGCGAATACAAAATAGGTGACAGTGTTTCCGAGGTTAAAAAAGGCTTGGGGATTGATGATGAAAAGGAGTCCTCGGAAAGCGAGGAGGAAAGCGAGGAGCCCGAGGCTTATTCTTATGAGTCGGGCGACTATACCGCGTTATCAAAGGGCAACAGCACATATTTTTACAAAACCGAGGAAAAAGACGGCAAAATCACCGCAATTTGCAGTACGGGGGACGGCTACGGTTACCTATCCGGTACCGTTATCACCACCGTGCAAAAAGAGATGGAAGCGCGTGGCTGTACCGCAAAGGAAACCGAGCTTACAGAAGAAGAAGCGTTCTTTATGCCGGTAAAGGATAACTTTACCTGTCTTAAATACGATTTTTCAAAATGCAGTGTGTATTTCGTGTTCTACGATAACGGTCTTTGCGCTGTCGCGGCAGTTTCAAAATAAGTCTGGAGAAAATTATAGATGTCTTGTGAATTAAAATCAGGAATAGGGACCTTTCCCGTGCTTCCGCTCCGCGGACTCGTGGCATTTCCCGATATGATGCTCACACTCGATGTGGGCAGAAAAAAGTCAGTAAAGGCGCTCAACAGCGCTATGGATTCAAACCAACTCATATATCTTGTAACGCAAAAGGATATCACGGTAGAAAATCCCGAAAAAAAGGATTTGTATGGGATAGGCTGTCTTTGCAGGGTGCGTCAGGTACTCAAAATGCCGGACGGCGCCGTAAAGGTGCTCGTTCAGGGCTTATACCGTGCAAATCACATCACCTTTGCGGATAACGGCTCGTTTTATATCTCGATGATAGAAAAGTGCGAGGAAAAACCGTTTAAAAACCGCGAGGTGTATAAAGAGAGCCTTTTAAGAAAAATAAGAGCCGAGTTTGAAAAATACGTAAACGTTAACCGCAGTGTTGCAAACGATGTTATTTCAACCGTTTCAACCAACGATAACATACCGTTTTTATGCGATTATATTGCCTTTAATATCCCCGCCCCTTATGACGATAAGCAGTACGTTTTAGAACAGCTTTCGCCAAACACGAGAGCAAAGGTTTTGCTTGAGCTCATAAGCAAGGAGCGCGAGATATGCGAGATAGATAACCGCATAGGCGAGAAAACCCGTCTGCATATTGACGATAATCAGAAAGAGTTTTACCTGAAAGAGCAGATGCGCTCCATAAGTGAGGAGCTTTACGGCGATGAGGGTGCCGATGAAATCGACGAGTATTACGAAAGGCTTGAAGCCCTCGATGCCGCCGAAGGCGTAAAGGAAAAGGTAAGGCAGGAGATATCAAAGCTTGCGAAGATGCCGCAGGGCTCTCACGAGGGTACGGTGTCGCGCGGGTTTATAGATTTATGCCTTGCGCTTCCGTGGAACAAAAAAACAAGCTCGGCGGTGGATATAAACAAGGCACAGAAGATACTTGACCGTGATTTTTACGGTATGGATAAGGTAAAGGACCGCATCACCGAAATGCTTTCGGTTTATGCGCTTTCGCCCGATATCACGGGACAGATTATTTGTCTTGTCGGCCCGCCCGGAGTGGGCAAAACCTCGATAGGCAAAACGGTTGCCGAGTGTATGGGCAGAAAGTATTGCAGGGTATCGCTCGGCGGTATGCACGATGAGGCGGAGATACGCGGCCACCGTAAGACCTATGTGGGCGCTATGCCCGGCAGAATAATAAACGCAATAAAGCAGGCGGGAGTTTCAAACCCCCTAATACTGCTTGACGAGGTGGATAAGCTTGCAAACGATTATAAGGGCGACCCCGCCTCGGCACTGCTTGAGGTGCTTGACCCCGAGCAAAACGGTGCGTTCTGCGATAATTTTCTTGAAATACCCTACGATTTAAGCAAGGCGGTGTTTATCGTTACGGCAAACACGCTCGATACCGTACCCGCGCCGCTGCTTGACCGTATGGAGGTAATCACCGTTGAGGGCTACACAAGGGAAGAAAAGTTCAACATAGCAAAGCGCCATCTTGTTGCAAAGGAGCTTGCGCGCCATGCCTTAAACGGTAAAAACTGCCGTATTACCGACAGCGCGATTTACGGACTTATAGATTTTTACACGAGGGAAGCGGGAGTCAGAAAGCTTGAACGCGCCATAGCCTCACTTTGCGCAAAGTCGGCAAAGAAAATCGCCTCAGGTGAGTGCAAGAGTGTTACCGTAAAGGATAAGGACCTTGAAAAAATGCTCGGCAAGCATAAATACAAGCCCGAAGCGATACTGCCCTCAGATGAGGTGGGCGTTATAAACGGACTTGCATGGACTGCGGTGGGCGGCGAGATTATGCAGCTTGAGGTTGCGGCGGTGCCCGGAAGCGGTAAGGTTGAGCTTACCGGCTCTCTCGGAGATGTTATGAAAGAGTCCGCGGCGGCGGCAATAACCTATGTCCGCGCCAATTCCGATAAATACGGGATAGACAGTGAGTTTTATAAAACTAAGGATATCCATATCCACGCAACCGAGGCGGCGGTACCCAAGGACGGCCCGTCAGCAGGTGTTACCATAACCACGGCGCTTATTTCGGCGCTTACCGGCAAGGAGGTAAGACGGGATATTGCGATGACCGGCGAGGTCACCATTCGCGGCAGGGTGCTCGCTATAGGCGGACTTAAGGAAAAGTCCATGGCAGCGTACACAGGCGGAGTTAAAACCGTTTTTATACCCAAAGATAATATTCCCGATCTTGAAGAGGTTGATAAAACCGTAAGGGAAAATGTTAAATTCGTACCCGTTTCATACGTGGGCGAGATAATTGATAACGCACTTTTGCCGCTTGAAAGGGAAGAAGCAAAGATAAGCACCGCCTACACCGTAAATGCCGGTCAAAAGGGTGAGCGTTATGAATTATAATAACGTGTTTTTCGAGGCGGCATACGGCACCTCGGCACAGCTTCCCGTATCCGATATACCCGAGATATGCTTTTCGGGCAAGTCCAATGTCGGCAAATCATCACTTATAAACAAGGTGCTCAACCGCAAATCTCTTGCGCGTGTGAGCCAAACCCCCGGCAAAACCGTTACGGTAAACTTTTATAGGGTGGATAATGTCCGCTTTGCCGACCTTCCGGGCTACGGCTACGCAAAGGTTCCCTTTGCCGAGAAAACCCGCTGGTCCGACCTTATGGAAGCATATTTCACAACAAACAGAAACATAAAGGTATGCTTTGAGCTTATTGATATGAGACACGAGCCGTCCGACTTTGATTACTCTATGCTTAAGTTTTTGAAAAGCTACGGCATTCCTTATGTTATAGTTCTCACAAAGTGCGATAAATTAAATAAAACCGAGTTTGAAAACAGGCTTTGTTCGGTCAAAGAGGAGCTTAAAGATTTGGCGGACGGTGTTTTGATAATACCCTTTTCCTCACTTAAGGGTGTGGGTGTTGACGAAATCCGGAGTATAATCGAAAGAGCGGCATTATAAACCCCGCACAAAACGGGGGTCAAGTGATGGCAAACCTCATCTGCCGGTAATAATTAAAAACAAAAAAGAAATCATCACTTATTATAAAAGAGTGATTAAAATGAAAACGGCGGGCTGAAAATGCCCGTCGTTTTGCTGTTTTTAATGGTATGTACTTTTTTAGCGGTTGGCTTTCCGGAGCAGGAAATAGGTATCGGAATTTAAGTTTTCCTCGTGCACGGCACGGATGGTTTCAAATCCGAAATGGTTGTAGATTGCCTGATTTTTCAGTGTATTGGTATATAAAAATACGTCACGGTTTTCATCTTCGCACTGTCTGAAAAGCTCACGCATCAGCTTGGAACCGAGCTTTTGTCCCTGTCGGGGTGTCTGCACTGCGAATTCTTCCACATAGATAGTCCTGTCGTCAAGATTGAGCATTGCAAACTCTTCTTCAACATATTCGAAAATCTTTCTCATATTTTCGGCAGCCTTTTTGCCGGCATTCTTTTCCACGTTATCATACAGTGCCTCAAGGTCATAGGGCGCCATGCGACGGAGGGGTGCAAGCAGCATGATTGCTGAAAAATCATCGTTTGTGAGGATGGTTCCGTATTTCAGCGTGTTTTTAACTACGTTTTCGGTATAAGCATAAAAAAATCTGAGAAGTGCCGAATGCGATATCTCAACGGAGGGAATCGGGTAATTGTAATCGGCAAACGCCTGCGCAATGGTCAAGGTCACGAGTGAAGCGTCTTCTTCTGTCCCGAGACGAAATCCCTCGGGAAGTGTGCTGAACAAATTTGAATTTTCCATATAAATCCTCTTTTCTGTAATATTAGCCTTTTCAGTATACCACACTTGCACGAAAAATGCAATTTTAACCAAAAAAATAACAAAAAATAAAATACCCCATACCGCGGCAGAGGTGTCGCAGTATGGGGTATTACCCACCCGTAAAGGACATCAATAAAAATGTGCATTATATTTTATTTACCAAATAACGCAGTATCCGTTGTGGCAAAGTGTGAGCTTTCCGCTTTCGGGTTTTGTGCCTATGATATGTTTTTTGCCGCTGAAATAAGCATCAAGTTCAAGCGTTACGGGATCATCGCCGCGGTTTACCGCAACAAGCATTCTTTGCTTGCAATCCTGCCGCTCGTAAGCGATAAAGCCGCCGTTTGCCGCTATTGGCAAATAGTCGCCGTCTTTTAAGGCATCGCATTTTCTGCGCATTTTCCCAAGTGATTTATAAAAGCTTAAAAGCTCGGTATCAATGTTTTCCCAATCAAAATATTTTCGGCAAAACGGATCACCGTACCCCTCGGTGCCTATCTCGTCACCGTAATAAAGTGAGGGAACACCGGGCAGGGTGTACTGTATCACCGCCGCAAGCATAAGCCTTTTCTTTGCCTTTTGGTATTCTTCGTCATTCAAAGTTTGTTTTGACTGAAAATCGCGGTCGTTGCTGTCACAAAAAGTATCCGAAAGCCGCGTGAGTATTCTTGCAGTATCGTGGGTGCCTATGTGGTTCATCATAAGGCAAAGCGACTGCGGGGGATAGTTTGAGCAAATGTTAAGCACCGTTTCGTTTAAAAAATCCGCATTTTTGTTTTTTATAAACTCAACTATCGCCTGCGAAAAGGGATAGTTCATCACCGAGTCGAGCTGAAAGCCCTGCAAAAACTTTCTCCTTGCACCGTAGCTTACCTTGTTTGTAGCGTCCTCCCATACCTCGCCCAAAAGGTAGTTTTCGCTGTTTTCGGATTTAATCGCGGTGCGGATTTTTTCCAAAAAGCGGTCGGGCAGTTCATCGGCAACGTCAAGCCTGAAACCGTTAACGCCAACCTTAAGCCAATGCTTTATAACCCCGTTTTCACCCGTGATAAAATCCGAAAAGCTTTCGTTTTCCTCATTTGTTTCGGGCAGGGATTTCACACCCCACCAGCTGCTGTAATCATCGGGATAATTGTTGAATTTGTACCAGCTGAAATAAGGCGACTCGGGGCTTTGATATGCACCGATACTCTCGTATCTGTTATATTTATTAAAGTAAATGCTGTCATCACCCGTGTGGGAGAAAACACCGTCAAGTATTATTTTTATACCGCGCTTCAAGGCGTCTGAGCAAAGGCGCTTAAGGTCACTCTCATCGCCTAAAAGACGGTCGATTTTAAGATAATCCGCCGTGTTGTAGCGGTGGTTTGAGTGCGCCTCGAAAATCGGGTTCAGGTATATACAGGTCACACCGAGCTCTTTAAGATAATCAAGCTTTTGCCTTATCCCCTCAAGGTCGCCGCAAAAGTAATCGTTGCCGAGGGTCTTTTTATCGGCGGTTTGGTTGTGCTCGGGCAGTGCTTTGCGGTCGGATACAATATACCGATCTTCAAAAATCTCAGATTTTTGTTTGCCTGAGGCATAAAATCTGTCGGGGAAAATCTGATATATTATACCGCCTTTTAGCCAATCGGGAGTTTTAAAGCTTTTATCGTAAACCGTAAGCTGAAAAAGGTCATTAAGCTCGCGGCCGTAGGTTCCGAGCCCCTTTTCCGCCTTTGAAACATAAAAATCACCGTACTCGCTGGTATATTTAAAGCCGTAAAAATAAAGCCCCGTTTCCTTTTTTATTTCACATTCGTAAAATCTGTAATCTTCAAGCGTTTTTGAGGGCTGCATTTTGATATACTCAAAATCCCCACCGTCTGATTTTATCATCAAAAAAGCCTCGAGACAATGCGCGTCATTATGCAGCAAAAGCCGTAGAGTGAACGGCTGCTCACTTGCTACGGCTGTCAGTACCGAACGGTATAGCTTGCTTCTTTCAGAGTAGGGATAGTAATTCATATCACTCAACCGGCTTTATATGCCATATATTTTCGGCATAATCTTTTATGGAACGGTCGGCGGCGAATATGCCCGATTTTGCGATATTCACGAGTGAACTGCCGTTCCATTTTTTCTTATCCTTATAAAGTTCGCTTGCCTTTGCCTGCGCCGCACAGTAGTCGGCATAGTCGGCAAGTGCCATATATCTGTCGTTGGTTTTAAGCGCGTTTGCTATGTGGTCAAACGGCTTGCCGTCTATTCCGCGGCCGATAAAGTCGACAGCCTCTTTCAAGGCGGGATTGTTGTTGTAGTACTCAGCAGGTGAGTAGCCCGATTTTTGAAGCTTTAATACTTCGGGTGTGCGCATACCGAAAATGATAATGTTATCGTCACCCACCGCCTCATGGATTTCAACATTTGCGCCGTCCTCGGTGCCTAAGGTGATGGCTCCGTTTAACATAAACTTCATATTACTCGTTCCGCTTGCCTCGGTTGATGCGAGTGAAATCTGCTCGCTTATTTCCGCGGCGGGTATCATAAGCTCCGCAAGGGTAACGCGGTAGTCTTCAAGGAATACCACCTTCATTTTGCCGTTTACGGCGGGATCGCTGTCGATAACCTTTGAAAGCTTGTAAATCATTTGTATGATTTCTTTTGCAAAGAGATAACCGCTTGCCGCCTTGGCACCGAAAATATAGGTTTTGGGCACAAAATCGGCATTCGGGTTGTTTTTAAGATAGAGGTAATCGGATATAATGTGCAAAGCATTTAAGTGTTGGCGCTTGTACTCGTGAAGCCTTTTTACCTGCATATCCACAACGGCATCGGGGTTTACGTCAATACCGTAACTGCGTTTTATATAGTTTGAAAGGCGCACCTTGTTGGAGTGCTTTATTTCGGCAAGGCGGTCAAGCACACTGCCGTCATCCTTAAACTGCATCAGTTTTTCAAGCTGTGAAGCATCGTTTATAAAGCCGTTTCCGATAAGCTCGGTGATAAACGCGGTAAGCTCGGGGTTTGCCTGACAAAGCCACCTGCGGTGGGCAATACCGTTTGTAACGTTGGTGAACTTTTCGGGGGTCATTTTATAATAATCATTGAAAAGCTCGTTCTTTATGATATCGCTGTGCAGTCTTGAAACACCGTTTACGGTGTGGCAGGTCGCAACGCAGAGATTTGCCATACGCACAACGCCGTTCTGAATAATGGCGGTGCGCTCGGCAAGACCGTAATCCCCCGTGCTGTCAATAACCTGAGCACGGTATCTGCGATCAATTTCCTCCACTATCTGATATATACGGGGCAGTCTTTCCTTGAACAGCTGTATCTGCCAGCATTCGAGTGCCTCCGACATAATTGTATGATTGGTATATGCCACCGTTTTTGTAACTATATCCCAAGCCTTTTCCCAACTGTAGCCGCACTCATCAAGTAACAGACGCATAAGTTCGGGTATAACGAGGGTGGGGTGGGTATCGTTGATATGAATTGCAACCTTATCCGCAAGATTATCAAGTGTGTTAAACTTTTTCATATGACGGCTCAATATATCCTGCACCGATGCGGAAACAAGGAAATACTGCTGGCGCAGTCTTAAGGACTTACCCTCCATGTGGTTATCCTCGGGGTAGAGCACCTTTGATATTGCCTCGGCATTTGCCCTGCGTTCAAGCGCGCGCACATAGTCGCCCTGATTAAAGGCGTTCATATTAAAGTCCTGACACTCCGCACTCCAAAGTCTTAAAACATTTACCGTTTTACCGTCCTTACCCGCAACCTTAAGGTCATAGGGAACGGCGTGCACATTGTTGTAATTTTTATGCTCAACGTGGTGGTAACCGTTTTCCCACCAATCGTCTACATATCCGTCAAAATGCACGTCTACCGCGGCGGAGTTTCTCGGCTCAAGCCAAACACTGCCGCCGGGGAGCCAAAAATCCGGCATTTCGGTCTGCCAGCCGTCTACAAGCTTTTGGCGGAAAATACCCAGCTCGTATTTTATGCAGTAGCCCCTTGCCGAATAACCGCCGCTTGAGAGCGAGTCAAGAAAGCAGGCGGCAAGCCTGCCGAGTCCGCCGTTGCCCAGCCCCGCATCCGGCTCAAAATCGTAAAGATTATCAAGCTTAACTTTATATTTTGAAAGCGCCTTTTCCATTTTTTCGGTAAGCTCAAGGTTGTAAAGGGTGTTTTTGAGAGACCTGCCCATCAAAAACTCCATACTTAAGTAGTAAACGGTTTTAGCCTCACTGCTGTCGACCGCCTTTTTAAAGCTTGCCTTTCGCTCACCCATAATATCAAGCAAAACAAGAACGCAGGCCTTATAGAATATCTCATCCGAGGCCTGTTCGGGAGTAACACCGAAATTATGCAAAAGCTTAAGCTCAAGCATGTCGCTTAACTGCTTAACGGTAAAGTTTGACATATTTGATAACTCCTTATAAATACCTTTGTATCCGATATTTAGTATTTACCATACTATAATACAATATTCTGTTCGGTTTTGCAAGTATCATCTGCAATTAAGTTTTCGGTTAATTTTATGCTTAATAACCATAAAACAGTCACGATACGGAAAATCAGCCTTTGTTTTTATGCAAATATAACAATTATCAGGCTAAATAGTCTTTAAACCAAACGTCTTTTATCTCAAAACTTTTATGGTTAAGATAATTTAAAATATCGGCATCGCCCGTAAACTCAAAGGTAAGCTTGTAGGAATAAAGCGCCTGCTTGTCAAAGCCTGATTTTTTATCGTTTTTAAGGGTGCCGTACTTTCCGTCACCCAAAAGCGGATGACCTATTGAGGCAAGGTGCGCTCTTATCTGGTGTGTTCTGCCGGTGAGCAGTTCTATTTCAAGCAGCGAAACACCGTTTTTTGAATGCAAAACGGTGTATTTTGTCTTTACCGTAAGATTGCTTTCCGTCTTTTTGTCTTGCATATAAACCTTGTTTTTATCGCAGTTTTTTTCAAGATATGCGCACAAGGTATCGCTTTTTTTAGGCGGCACACCGTGAACCAAGCATAAATATCTTTTGTCTATCTCGCGGTTTTTGATTTTATCGCAGAGTATTTTAAGCGCCTTTGCATTTTTGGCGGCTATAACTATACCGGCGGTGTTGCGGTCAATACGGTTTGCAAGGGCAGGCTTAAAGCTGTTTTCGTTTTCGGGGTCGTATTCGCCCTTTTTGTAAAGATAGTGCTGTATTCTGCCTATAAGGGTATCGCGGTACTCATTTTTATCGGGGTGGCATAAAAGTCCCTGCGGCTTGTCTGCAAGCAGGATATTTTCGTCCTCATAAACGATTTTCAAACGGTCGGGCGAGGATAAAAAATCGTAGACAGGCGTTTTTTGTACAAAAAACTCATCGTTTATATACATATCAACTTTATCGCCCGCGTTTAACCGTGTGCTTATCTCGGCGCGCCTGCCGTTCACCTTTATTCTTTTAAGCCTAATGTACTTGTATAAAAGTGACTGCGGCAGGGCAGGGCAGACCTTTTGAGTGAATCTGTCAAGCCGCTGGTCCGCATCGTTTTTGCCTATCTCAAAGCTTTTCATATTACTTCCTCAATTCAGAAATCTGTTGATTTATCAAAATGTTTAATATATAATGATGACTTGGATTAACAAATAAGGAGTTGCGGTATGGATAATAATCCTCACAGCGGTCACCGTGGCCGCGTAAGAAAAGAGTTTTTGGCATGCGGATACGATGATTCAACACCTGCTCACAAAATGCTCGAGCATCTTTTGTTTTATGCTATTCCGCGCTCCGATACAAACGAGATATCGCACCGGCTTATAGAGCGTTTCGGCGATATATGCGGTGTGCTCGATGCCTCACCCGAGGACCTTGCCGGTGTTAAGGGAGTGGGTGAAAATGCCGCTACACTTATCAAGCTGATACTCCCGATAGCAAGGCGCTACGGTGTGGAGAAAAGCTTGGGCAGGCTTAAGTTTTCGTCCTTTGACGAAATAGGCGAGTTTATCGCAACACAATATGTCGGTTTTTCAAATGAAAAGTTCGGTGTACTCGGACTTGATACCGTTGGCAATAAGCTGTTTTTCAAGTTTATGGCAAACGGCGATATATCCACCGTGGGTGTATCCGTAAGAGATGTTGTAAAGGCGGCGATAGACAGCGGCGCGAGCAGTGTTGTGCTATCGCATAACCATCCGAGCGGCACCTGTTTTCCGAGTGTTGCCGATACCGAGATAACAAAATCCCTCGTAAATGCAATGAATACCGTCGGCGTGAGGGTGCTTGACCACATCATAGTGGGAACAAACGATTTTGTTTCCATGCGTCAAAGCAAGGATTACGCATCCATTTTCCGCCCCGAATGAATAAATTATAACAGTATATATATTGCTTGTCAATCAAACCCGAATTTCCTAAAAAACGGAATTCGGGTTTTTATTTTTTACCTTGTATTTATTACGACAAAGTTTTCATAGCAAAGGTTATATAATGATTAAAAACACAGCCTTACAAGAATAATCCGTCCTCAAAAGCCGAGCGGGGATTATTCTTGTCAGCCTATAGACAGGGTATGGTGCTTAATGGTTATCTATGCGGATGTACTTGTTCTCGTGAACTTTGTGACCGATTTTCTGCTTTTGAGGTTAAGCACGCGTATTTTATCCGAAAAGCCGCGGCTTTTAAGAATAATTTTCGGTGCCCTTTTCGGTGCCTTTTCCTCGCTTTACATATTTATTCCCGATTTAAGCTTTTTTGCCGAAGCGGGCATAAAAGTCTTGGTGTGTACGGCGGTCTGTTTTATTTGCTTCGGTTTTGGCGGTATCAGGCGTTTTTTAAAATGCACCGCGGTTTTTGTCGGAGTAACACTTATTTTCGGCGGCGCGGTTTATACGGCAGGTGAGATATTCTCAAAGGTTATAGTAAACGCCGCGTATTTAACACCGTATTTCAACATTTCCCCCGTTCTGCTTATTGTTTCGTTTATCTCATTTTATTTTTTAATAATTATTGTAAGGCGTGTGTTTTTTAATCGAAATCCGATTGCCGAAGACTATGATATATCGTTCTTTTACGGCAAAAGCAGTGTTGCCGCCACAGCGCTTGCCGACAGCGGCAACACCCTTGAGGATATTATGGGTATAAGCGAGGTTATAGTGACCGACAAAGCCGTTGCCGAAGGGCTTTTCGGTGACCTTGGCTTGCCTGAACTTAAAACCCGTTACAGAGCTATACCGCTTGTTACCGTTTCGGGCAAAACATTGCTTGACGGCTACCGTTGCGACAAGGCGGTAATAAGGTCCGAGCGCGGTGAAAAAACTCTCGAACATCCAATACTTGCGGTATCAAAAACACCGCTTGAAAAGGGATATGGCGCGATAATAAATCCGAAATGTACCGAAGATATATAAAGGTGAAAAAATGAATATTAAAACGATATTATTTAAAGTACTTTTAAAACTGGGTCTTATCAGGACCGCATACTATATAAACGGCCCCGAAACCCTGCCACCGCCGCTTGAAAACGAAGAGGAACAGCGGCTTATAAGAGAGCAAAGCGAGTCCGCAAAGGAAACGCTTATAGTTCATAACTTAAGGCTCGTTGTTTATATAGCGCGCAAGTTTGAGAGTCCGCAAAACAATGTCGAGGACCTTATTTCAATAGGCACTATAGGGCTTATAAAGGCGGTAAACACCTTTTCGCCCGACCGCAACATAAAGCTTGCAACCTATGCTTCAAGGTGTATTGAAAACGAAATACTTATGTATCTGCGGAAAACCGCCTCACGCAAAAACGAGGTTTCGATAGATGAGCCGCTCAACACCGATTATGACGGCAATGAGCTGCTGCTTTCGGATATACTCGGCAGTGACGGTGACGAGATAGGCAGCAGTATAGAGAGGGAGGACGAAAGGGTGATGCTGCTTTCGTTTGTAAACTCACTGCCGCCGCGTGAAAAACAGATAATGCAGATGCGTTTCGGTATGGAGGGCTACGAGGAATACACCCAAAAGGAGGTGGCGGACACGCTCGGCATATCCCAGTCGTATATATCGCGGCTTGAAAAAAGGATAATAGACAAACTGAAAAAACAGATTGAAAAGGCAGGGTGAAGGATGTATCATATGAGCGGTTTGTGATAGGTATTCCGATAATTATTGCTTTGCAGTGTGTTTTAATAAGTTATCTGTTGACAAACGGCTGTCTTTAACATATAATATCGGTAAGTTCTTTGGGGCGGGGTGAGATTCCCCACCGGCGGTAAAGCCCGCGAGCCGCTTTGCGGTTGACTCGGTGAGATTCCGGGGCCGACGGTACAGTCCGGATGGTAAAAGAAACAAAAATAAAGCTTTGCCCCGTGTTAAAACACGGGGCTTTTTGGTTTTTCGGAGGCATAAGACTTTGCAAAACGGTAAAATAAACATAAGAAAAATAAGTGTATGTGCAATTATGGGCGCGGTGGGCTTTATCCTTATGTGCCTTGAGTTCCCATTGCCTTTTATAATTCCGCCCTTTATAAAGTTTGATTTTTCGGAGCTTCCGGCTATCATAGCCGCCTTTTCGTTAGGCCCTGCCGCCGGTGTTGCGGTGTGCCTTATAAAAAACCTTCTTCACCTTATGTTCTTCTTTTCAAACTCGGCAGGTGTGGGCGAGGCTTCAAACTTTTTGCTCGGCGCTGTGTTCACCCTTACCGCAGGGGCGATTTATAAAAAAGAGCACTCAAGAAAGGGCGCGTTAAAGGGTGCCGTTACAGGTGCGCTTTTAATGGCGGCTGTAAGTGTTTTTACAAACTACTTTTTCATTTATCCCGCCTATGTAAAGCTTTACGGTATGCCGCTTGAAGCCATTATCGGTATGTATAAGGCGATACTTCCGTCCGTTAACGGGATTTTTGAGTGCCTTTTGATTTTCAATCTGCCTTTTACCTTTATAAAGGGTATTGCCGATGCGGCGATTTGCTTTGTGACATATAAAAAGCTTTCACCGCTATTAAAGGGCAAAACACAGTAAAACATTTCTATTGACAAAACCGCTTATTGTGTTAAAATAGTATAGCAAACCGAATAAACCAATCCTTATCAAGAGCGGCGGAGGGAACAGGCCCGTTGATGTCCGGCAACCTGATTAAAATATCAAGGTGCTAAATCCTGCGGATTATCCGAAAGATAAGGCGATTATAACCGCCTTATTTGTTTAGGCGGTTTATCTTTTTAATAAGGGGCGAATAAAATGGGGAAAACACTTTTCACATCCGAATCCGTAACCGAGGGACATCCCGATAAAATCTGTGACCAGATTTCGGATGCCATTCTCGATGAAATCATCAGTAAGGATAAAAATGCCCGTGTGGCTTGCGAAACCTTCTGTACCCCGGGTGTTGTAACGGTTATGGGTGAAATAACCACAAGCTGTTACGCGGATATTCCCAAAATCGTGCGTGAGGTACTGTGCGATATAGGTTACGATAACGCCGCGGCAGGCTTTAACGGCAACACCTGCGCCGTTACCACGAGTATAGACAAGCAGTCAGAGGATATAGCTTTGGGCGTTGATAATTCGCTTGAATATAAAGGCGGCAAAGAGGATGCCTATAATCTCAACGGCGCCGGCGACCAAGGTATGATGTTCGGTTATGCCACCAACGAAACCCCCGAGCTTATGCCGCTTCCCGTATCGCTTGCGCATAAGCTTTCGAAAAAGCTTACCGATGTAAGAAAGTCGGGAGAGCTTGCGTATTTAAGACCGGACGGCAAAACGCAGGTCACCGTGGAATATAATGACGGAAAGCCCACGAGGATAGAGGCGGTGGTGGTATCAAGCCAGCACAGTGCCGATATTGAACTTTCAAAGCTCCGCGAGGATATCGAAAGCAGGGTTATAAAAGCCGTTATTCCCGAGAATCTTTTGGATTCTGATACCAAGATTTATATTAACCCCACCGGCAGATTTGTGATAGGCGGACCGCAGGGTGATACCGGACTTACCGGCAGAAAAATCATTGTTGATACCTATGGCGGTATGGCACGTCACGGCGGCGGTGCTTTTTCCGGAAAGGATCCCACAAAGGTGGACCGCAGCGCTGCTTATGCCGCGAGATATGTCGCAAAAAATGTGGTGGCGGCAGGTCTTGCCGAACGCTGTGAGGTGCAGATAGCCTATGCGATAGGCGTTGCAACCCCGGTTTCGGTTATGGTTGATACCTTTGGCACGGGTAAATACACGGATGAAAAAATAGCTAAGGCGGTTAAAAAGGTGTTTGATTTAAGACCGCGCGCCATAATAGATAATCTTGACCTTTTGCGCCCGATATACCGCAAGACCTCAAACTACGGTCATTTCGGCAGAGAAGATAAGGATTTTACTTGGGAAAAAACCGATAAAATATCGGCGCTTAATAAGGCAGTAGAGGAATAGTATGTTTAAAATAGTTGATAAAAAAAGACTTAATGAGGCGGTGACGTCTTTTACCGTTTCGGCACCTTTTATTGCAAAAAAGGTCAAGGCGGGACAGTTTGTCATTATCCGTCTTGATGAAACCGGCGAAAGAATACCGCTCACCGTTTCGGATTTTAATGCCGAGGCAGGCACCGTAACAATAGTTGTTCAGGCGGTAGGCTACACCACGAAGAAGCTTGCAACCTATAATGTGGGTGACAGTATAAGCGATGTTGTGGGTCCGCTCGGCTGTCCCACCGAGTTCGGCTCGCCCAAAAAAGCAATAGTGATAGGCGGAGGAGTGGGCTGTGCCATTGCTTATCCGCAGGCAAAAGCGCTTCATAATATGGGCGTGGAGGTTACCGTTATCGCCGGCTTTCGCTCAAAGGATATCGTTATCCTCGAGGATGAAATGAAGGCGGTAGCCGACAGGCTTTATATCACCACGGATGACGGCAGTTACGGTACAAAGGGCTTTGTTACCGATGTGCTCAAAAGCCTTATTGAAAAAGATAATTACGACCTTGTGATAGCAATAGGCCCTGTTCCGATGATGAAATTCGTAAGCCTTACCACAAAGCCTTTCGGTATTAAAACTCTGGTATCCCTTAACCCCATTATGATTGACGGCACGGGTATGTGCGGCGGCTGTAGGGTAAAGGTAGGCGGCGAAACCAAGTTTGCCTGTGTGGACGGTCCCGATTTTGACGGCCATCAGGTTGATTTTGACGAGCTTTCGCGCCGCAACGGTTTTTACCGCGAGGAGGAAGCGCACATTTGCAGAATGGGAGGCTTTAACTGATGGCAGATATGACACCGAAAAAAACCGCAATGCCCGAGCTTGAGCCCCTTGTGAGAAACAAAAACTTTGAAGAGGTGGCGCTCGGATACACCGAGGAAATGGCGATAGCCGAGGCAAACAGATGCTTAAGCTGTAAAAATATGCCCTGCGTTTCGGGTTGCCCCGTAAATGTTAAAATCCCCGATTTTATCGCAAAAATCGCAAGCGGCGAGTTCGAGGCGGCTTATGATATAATCTCGCAGACAAGCTCACTTCCCGCTGTTTGCGGCAGAGTTTGTCCGCAGGAGAGTCAGTGCGAGGGCAAATGCGTCAGAGGGATAAAAGGTGAGAGCGTGGCAATAGGCAGACTTGAGCGTTTTGCGGCGGATTATCACCTTAAAAACGGCAAAACATCAATGCCTGATATAGTTAAAAACGGCAAAAAGGTAGCAATAGTGGGCGGCGGTCCCTCGGGACTCACCTGCGCCGGTGACCTTGCAAAGCTCGGCTATTCGGTTACAGTTTTCGAGGCATTCCACACCGCCGGCGGTGTGCTTATCTACGGTATTCCGCAGTTTAGGCTTCCAAAGGAAATAGTCAAAAAGGAAATAGACGGTCTTTTAGATTTGGGAGTTGAAATTGTTACCGATATGGTGATAGGCAAGGTGCTCTCGGTTGACGAAATAATGGAAATGGGCTATGATGCCGTGTTTATCGGCTCAGGCGCGGGACTGCCTATGTTTATGGGCATAGAGGGTGAGGGCTCTGTGGGTGTTTACTCGGCAAACGAGTTTTTAACCCGCATAAATCTTATGAAAGCGTATACCGATGAATACGTAACCCCGATAAAGCGTTCAAAATCGGTAGCGGTGGTAGGCGGCGGAAATGTTGCCATGGACGCCGCGCGCTGTGCGAAAAGGCTCGGCGCCGAGCATGTGTATATTATCTACCGCCGCGGCGAGGAGGAAATGCCTGCCCGTAAAGAGGAAATACATCATGCAAAAGAGGAGGAAATTGAGTTTAAACTCCTCTGTAACCCCGTAAGGATAATCTGCGATGAGCAAAGCAGGGTAACGGGTATCGAGTGTATAAAAATGGAACTCGGCGCTCCCGATGATTCGGGCAGAAGACGTCCGGTGGAAATCGCCGGCTCTGAGTTTATAATTGATGTTGATTCGGTTATTATGGCGCTCGGCACCTCACCCAATCCGCTTATCCGCACCACCACAAAGGGTATCGAGGCAAACAGGCGCGGCTGTCTTATAGTTGATGAAAATATGAAGACCACCAAGGAGGGCGTGTATGCCGGAGGCGATGCCGTAACAGGTGCCGCAACCGTGATACTTGCAATGGGTGCGGGCAAAAGCGCCGCCAAAGCGATAGATGAATATTTAAAAACAAAATAAAATTGATGTTATGCAAAAAAAGGCTGTAAAAAACTTTCGTTTTTTACAGCCCCGTTTCTT
>JAZUGP010000078.1:0-59437 GCA_045641225.1 Acutalibacteraceae bacterium | reverse complement strand
AGTTTGCCCGTGGGCAAACATATCGACAATAATACCGGCTGAATAAAAAAACCGACTGATTTTATTTATCAGCCGGTTTTTGCTTATAAGTGCGCACTTACTCACCGCATTCTGTGGCGGTTATCTCGCAATACTGTCCTTTAGAACACTCCGCAAAGAGTGTGCTTTTTTGTTTGCAGAGAAAGGGCATCCGCCCTATTATATATCCGTTCGGCATTTACAAACCCAACGGGACGATGTGGGCATCGTCCCCTACACGCCGTCTGATATCCAAACGGGCAAGCCCGTTCCCGCGGAAAATCCCAAAAAAACCATTAAAAATTCTTGCCAAGCATAAACTTTTTTGATATAATTACACTATGTATGATTATAGGCAGCGCAGTGTGTCTGCACCGCTGTGTAAACGCCGCAACGGCAGGGGGAGTCACGGTGATGAAAACAGGCTTTGATAATGAAAAATACATAAGGCTTCAGTCACAAAACATAAGGGACCGTATAGCGCTTTTCGGCGACAAGCTTTATATGGAGTTCGGCGGCAAGCTTTTTGACGATTTTCACGCTTCCCGCGTGCTTCCGGGCTTTGCGCCCGACTCAAAGGTGAAGATGCTCCTTGAGCTTAAGGACGATGCCGAAATAGTTATTGCCATAAACGCGGACGCAATAGAAACCAACAAGCGCCGCGGCGACCTCGGCATTACCTACGACCTTGATACCCTCCGCCTGATAGATGCTTTCCGCGGCATAGGTCTTTTTGTGGGAAGCGTTGTTATAACACGGTTTACCGGTCAGTCGCTCGCTCTTGCCTTTGAAAAACGCTTAAAGGCTCTCGGGATAAAGGTTTACCGCCATTATCCAATTAAGGACTACCCCGCCAACATTCCTTTTATAGTAAGCGATGAGGGCTTCGGTAAAAACGACTATATAGAAACCGAGCGCAAGCTTGTTGTTGTTACCGCGCCGGGTCCCGGAAGCGGCAAGATGGCAACCTGCCTTTCACAGCTCTACCACGAGAACAAGCGCGGTATTAAGGCGGGATACGCAAAGTTTGAGACCTTCCCGATATGGAATCTCCCCTTAAAGCACCCCGTTAACGTTGCCTATGAGGCGGCTACCGCCGACCTTAACGATGTTAATATGATAGACCCGTTCCACCTTGAGGCATACGGTAAAACCACCGTCAACTATAACCGCGATATTGAGATTTTCCCCGTGCTTAACGCGATGATGGAGCGCATTATGGGTAAATCGCCCTACAAGAGCCCCACCGATATGGGTGTTAATATGGCGGGCTGTGCGATTTCGGACGACGGTGTTTGCAAAGCGGCGGCGTGTCAGGAAATAGTGCGCCGGTACTTTAACGCGCTCTGCAATGTAAGGCAGGGACTGGGCGAGCAGACCGAAGTGGCGAAAATCGAGCTTCTTATGAATCAGCTCGGCATTGATACAAATATCCGAAGCGTTGTTTCGGCGGCGCTTACCAAGGCGGAGCTCACCGGTGCTCCCGCCACCGCCATTGAGCTTACGGACGGCAGACTTGTAACCGGTAAAACCTCCTCTTTACTCGGCGCAAGCTCATCTATGCTTTTAAATGCATTAAAGGAGCTTGCCGGTATTCCCGATGATATCGAGCTGCTTTCACCCACAATCATCGAGCCTATCCAACAGATGAAAACGGGTATGCTCGGCAACCATAATCCGCGCCTTCACACCGATGAGGTCCTTATAGCCCTCTCGATATGCGCTGCCACCAACGGCACCGCCAAAAAGGCGCTTATGCAGGTGCCGAAGCTTCGCGGACTTGAGGCGCACTCCACCGTTATTCTTTCCCGTGTGGACGAGCAGACCTTCCGGAAGCTCGGCGTAAATATAACCTGTGAGCCGCAGTACCAAACAAAGAAGCTTTACCACGCATAAGATAATCTATTTGCCGGAGGACTGTAATGACAAAACCCATCCCGAAAGACGTTAAGGTATACGAAGTTCCGCTGACTCAATTATCCATGATAACGCTGTCTGATTGCTGTATGCACCAGTCCGATATTCGTATCCCGATGTATATCATTACCGAAAAACAGTTAAACCCCGAGATTATGCGCCGTGCCGTAGAAATCGAAACAGAGCGCAACGATGCGCTGAGGTTGGTATACTTTAAAAAGCAGGGGAAGCTGTATGAGTATTTTGCCCCCTCTCTGCCGCCTGCCGAAATCCCTTTCCGCGATTTTAAAAACGGCTCCGCCGAGGACCTTACCGACTGGCTTAAGGAGGACGCCGCAAAGCCTCTCCCCTTTTTAAAGGGGCAGACCTTCCGCATAAAGCTGTTCCGCACCTTTGACAATAAGTACGGAGTGTATGCGGTTTTCAGCCACGCAAGTATGGACCTTTACGGAATACTTGCCTTTTTCAGCGATTTGATGTATGTATACGATGCTCTTGAAAACGGCACCGACCTGCCGCAAAAGCTCTCAAGCTTTGAGGAAGTGGTATGCCGTCAGCTTGAGATTGAGCGTGACAGCGCTTCAATAAACGCGGGAATTGAGTTCTTTAAAAGCTTGTTTGAGAAGGACGGTCCCTCCTTTTATGCCGGCATTGATGCGATGAGGCAGTTAAATATAACAAGAAAGCGCAAAAAAGACCCGAAAGCAAGATATATAGACCTTGAGCCTTCCTATACCCTTAACGATAAATCCGCAACACTTTGCTACCATATAGACCGCGATTTGACCGAGCAAATAAACGAGTTTTGCCTTTCAAGCAGCGTTTCGCTGCAAAATCTTGTTTATATTGCGATGCGCACATATCTTTCAAAAATCAACGAATATACCGATGATGTGTATTTCAATTTTCTTCTCAACCGCCGCGCCACCCTAAAGGAAAAAAGCTGCGGAGGAACCTGTGCATCGCTTATGCCGCTCAGAACGGTGATTTCAAAGGACAAAACCTTCTCAGAGGCTCTGTGCTTCGCAAAAAGCACCACTTTGAGCATTATGCGCTACGCAAATGTTCCCTCCTCGGTGTTTTCCACCTTAATTGACGAAATAGAGCACCGCAAGCCGGGCGCCTCTACCGCCTCGGTACTGTTCACCGTTTGCCCCTCGTTTTCCCTTAAAATGCCGGACGGCTGGAACTGTGACCTCGGCGGCGTAAGCACCGGTTACTTCCCGCTTCCCGCGTATGCGATAGTCCTCCCCTCGCCGTGTGACGGCGGTCTCAATTTCTGGTACGAATACCGTTCCCACGATTTTACCGAGGAGGACCTTAAAAATCTGCACGAAGGCACCTTAAAGGTTATCAAGGCGGGACTTGATAACCCCGATATCACGATAGAAGATTTGCTTAACAAGGTGCTTTAATTCCGCTTATCAATAAATACCGATAACGCAAAGCTGTTATCGGTATCTTTTTTATCCTTTAAAAACTGCATATTTTAATATTTTTTAAAAATCGCAAGTGAGCAAACGGGAGAAAAAACGAGAAAACGCGAGAAAACGCGAGATTTCATTTTTTAAATTAAAATATGCAAAAATAATTGTTGACATAATTTATCCGCTGTGTTATCATAATCGGGCTGACAAAAAAATATTGGAGGTTTTGATTATGTCTACATTTATGGCAAAACCTGCCGAAATTCAGCGCAAGTGGTATATAATAGATGCTGCCGGCAAGCCGCTCGGCAGAACCGCTGTTAAGGTTGCAGACCTTCTTCGCGGCAAGGGTAAGCCCGAGTTTACCCCCCACGTTGACTGCGGTGACCACGTTGTTGTTATCAACGCTGAAAAGGCAGTTCTCACAGGCAAAAAGCTTGAAAAGAAGTATTATCGCCGTCATACCGGTTACATCGGCGGTCTCAAAGAGGTTCAGTATTCAACCCTTATGAGCACCCGTCCCGAGCTCGCCGTAGAGCTTGCAGTTAAGGGTATGGTCCCCGATACCACCATCGGCCGCAAGGCCCTCACAAGGCTTCATGTTTATGCCGGCGAAAAGTACGCTCAGGTAGCACAGAAGCCCGAGAAGCTTGAATTTTAATGAAGGGAGACAGAAACAATGTTTGAAGGAAAGCCTTATTTTTACGGCACCGGCAGAAGAAAAAGTTCTGTCGCCCGTGTACGCCTTTACAAAGGCACCGGTAAAATCACCATCAACGAGAGGGATATAGACGATTATTTCGGTCTTGAAACCTTAAAGCTCATCGTTCGCCAGCCGCTCGCTCTCACCGAGAACGCGGATAAGTTCGATGTTGTATGCCGTGTTGTAGGCGGCGGTGTTACAGGTCAGGCAGGCGCGATCCGTCACGGTATCGCACGCGCACTTCTTCTTGCCGACGAGGCTTATCGCCCCGAGCTCAAGAAGGCAGGCTTCTTAACACGCGATCCGCGTATGAAGGAAAGAAAGAAATACGGTCTCAAAGGCGCACGCCGTGCACCCCAATTCTCCAAGAGATAATTTCTTATTTCTCACATTCTCAAGAGTCTTTGCGTTTGCAAAGGCTCTTGTTTTTTTATTTCAGAGGAGAACTGTGGTTGTCCTCGCGGCACAGCCGCTGTGGTCGGAGGCTAAAAATGTGCCACCGGCACATTTTATTTACGCCCCGACAGTTCTCCAAGAGATAATTTCTTATTTCTCACATTCTCAAGAGTCTTTGCGTTTGCAAAGGCTCTTGTTTTTTTCTTTGTTATTACAAAAAATCACAGCGCCTGTATTTAAGTACGGGTGCTGTGATTATACGTTTTTTGCTTTAAAATGTGAGCTATTCGGGTTTCACGCTTACCTCTCCCGCCGAAACCCTTATTTCTTTGCCGTTTTCGTTTAAAACGAGGCGGCATTTTTCGTCTGTGCAAATAACGGTTGCGGTGTGGGTAAGGCCGTTTTTTTGATAGCTTACGGTTTTACCGTTCAGCATTGAGCGGCGGCGGTATTCGTTTATAAACGGCTCATGACTGCCGTTTACCGCGGCAAGATACTTTTTTGTAAATATGCCGATAAGGTTTTCTATAACGGCGGCGTTTATCTCTTTTTTGCCGAAAACACTCGTTGCCGTATCCTTTATATCTTCGGGCAGTCCGTTTCCCTCATACACATTTATACCGACTCCCACAACGGCGTATTCAAAGCCGCCGCTGTTATCACAGGCACCCTCGGTGAGTATTCCGCAAAGCTTTTTGTTATCGGTATAAACATCGTTTACCCATTTTATAAGGCACTTTTTTTCGCTTATTTGCTCAACCGTCTGCGCCGCGCAAACGGCGGCAAGTGCTGTCAGAATATACCCGTCCTCCGCCTTTAAGCCGGTATGGATAAGCAGTGAAAAATAAGCGCCGCCCGTATCTGAATAAAAGCTTCTGCCGAGCCTTCCCCTGCCTGCCGTCTGCCTTTTTGCGATAACAAGCACATTGCCCTTTTCCCCGTTTTTAGCGAGTTGCTTTGCATAGTTGTTGGTAGAATCGGTGCAGTCAAGCCTTATCACCTTTATATCTTCACCCATATCGTGCATATTTTCACCTTCTCTTATCCGTGTTACCGTTATTTTATCAGTAAAACATAAAAAGGTCAACATTAAGCATAGATTTTAGGGGAGGAATGGTTATGCGGAAAATTATATCTTTAATGTTGATAATATTTATTATGTGTCAGTGTGCTGCGGTTTGCGCCGAGCCTGCCGTTACCGTTTCGGCGGAATGTGACTACACCGATGTGAGTGTGCCCATAGCCGACACGGGCGAGCCGGGGGTTTTCGGCACAAGGCTCGATATAAAGGCAAAGTCGGTAATACTTATGGAAAGCCGCACCTGTGAGATTTTGTACGAGGAGAACGCCGACCTGCGGCTTGCTCCTGCTTCCATCACCAAGATAATGTCACTGCTGCTCGTTATGGAGGCGATTGACCGAAAGGAGCTATCGCTTGAGGACGTGATAACCGCGAGCGCCCACGCCTGCTCGATGGGCGGCTCACAGATATGGCTCGAGGAAAACGAATGTATGACGGTAGACGACCTTTTAAAAGCGGCGGTTATTGCCTCGGCAAACGATGCCACGGTGGCACTCGGCGAAAAGGTGGCAGGCAGTGAGGAGGGCTTTGTGGCGCTTATGAACAAGCGCGCAAAGGAGCTCGGTATGAACAGCACCGAGTTTAAAAACTGCACGGGACTTGATGCGGAGGGCCATCTCACCACCGCCCACGATGTTGCGCTTATGTCGGCGGCGCTTATCTCACACGACCTAATAAAGCGTTACTCAACGGTATGGATGGACAGTCTGCGTGACGGCAAAAGCGAGCTTGTGAACACCAATAAGCTGGTAAGGTTTTATAAGGGAACTACCGGCCTTAAAACCGGTACCACATCCGGTGCGGGCTACTGCCTTTCCGCCACCGCAGAGCGGGATAACCTTTCGCTTGTTGCCGTGGTTATGGGCGGAGAAACCTCCCCCGCGCGCTTTGAGGGTGCTAAAAAACTGCTCGACTACGGCTTTGCAAACTTTTACTACGACGAGATTTTGCCCGACCTTAAAAATAACACCTCCGTAAAGGTTTTAAACGGCACCGAAAAAACGGTAACCGCAATGCCCGACGGCAAGCTCTGTGCTCTGCTCAAAAAGAGCGAAAAATCGGCGCTTTCGCAAAAGACCGTGCTTGAAAAAACCATAACGGCGCCGGTTAAAAAAGGTCAAGTGATAGGAAAAACCGAGCTTTATTCGGGCGATACCTTTATAAGCGCGGTAGATTTGCTTGCTGACCGTGACATAAAAAAGCTTACATTCGGGGCGGCTTTTTTGTGGCTTTTAAAAGGTCTTTGCGGTATGAGATAAACAATTTGAACATATTGTAAATATTTGAATATTTTGCTTGAAATACAACCTTGCTCAATGTATAATATATATGTAAATATATATTAAGGCGTGATACTTTTATGGCTCTCGGTTTTTCGGGCGATTTTGCAAAAGATTTTTTAAGTACATTTAAGGCGGAAGATTACTCTGCAAGGGTTTCGGCGGCTCACAGCACCGTTAAAAACAAAAACGGTGCAGGCAACGATTTTCTCGGCTGGGTAAATCTTCCGTTTGACTATGATAAAGAGGAGTTCTCCCGCATAAAAGCGGCGGCGGCAAAAATCCGTGAGGACAGCGATGTGCTTGTTGTTATCGGTATAGGCGGCTCATATCTCGGCGCGCGCGCGGCGATAGAGTTCTTAAAAGGTACCCATTATAACGAGCTTTCGGGCAAGTCACCCAAGATATACTTTATCGGCAACAGCATAAGCGGTGACGCACTTTCCGATATTCTCGCACTTTGCGAAAACAAGCGCGTTTCGGTAAATATAATTTCAAAGTCGGGCACCACAACCGAGCCTGCCATTGCTTTCCGCATTTTCAGAAAGCTTCTCGAGGAGCGCTTCGGCGAAAAGGAAGCCGCACAAAGAATATACTGCACCACCGATAAGGCACGCGGCACACTTAAGGCGCTTGCCGATGAAAAGGGCTATCAGTGCTTTGTTGTTCCCGATGATGTGGGCGGCAGATTTTCGGTTCTCACGGCGGTGGGTCTTCTTCCGATAGCGGCGGCAGGCTGTGATATAGATGCTCTTATGAACGGTGCGGCTAAAGCGGCGGTTGATTATGATGTTGACGATATGGATAAAAACCCCTGCTACAAATATGCCGCTATCCGCAACTTCTTTTATGAAAACGGCAAGTCGATTGAAATACTCGTGAGCTACGAGCCGAGATTTGCCATGATGTCCGAGTGGTTCAAGCAGCTGTTCGGCGAAAGCGAGGGCAAGGATAAAAAAGGTCTGTTCCCCGCTTCCGTTACATTCTCCACCGACCTCCATTCACTCGGTCAGTTTGTTCAGGACGGCTCAAGGATAATGTTTGAAACGGTGGTAAACATCGCCGATACAGGTAAGGATATTGTGATAGAAGCAGAGGAAAACAACGGCGACGGTCTTAATTTCCTCGCAGGCAAAACAATGTCCTTTGTAAACCGCAAGGCATTTGAGGGCACCGTTTTGGCTCATACCGACGGTATGGTGCCAAACCTCGTTATCTCGCTTGACAAGGCAGATGAGGAAAACCTCGGCAGACTCATATATTTCTTTGAAAAGGCATGTGCGATTTCGGGATATATGCTCGGTGTAAATCCGTTCAATCAGCCCGGTGTTGAGGACTATAAGAAAAATATGTTTGCCCTATTAGGCAAACCCGGATACGAGGATAAAAAAGCGGCTCTTGAAAAAAGACTAAACGGTTAATCGGTCAACAACCGCGGTTGCGGTATGAATATAAAGGAGTGTTAAGTTATGATTAAACTCATTATCGGAAAAAAAGGTTCGGGCAAAACCAAGAAGCTGGTGGATCTTGTAAACACCGCGGCAAACGAAAGTTTGGGTAACGTTGTATGCGTTGAAAAAGGTGATACTCTTACCTATTCCGTTACTCATAAGGCTCGCCTTATAGATGCCGATGCGTTCGGCATCTCGGGCTACGGCGAATACTACGGCCTTCTTGCCGGCATTAAGTCGGGCAACAATGATGTTACCCACATTTTCGGAGATGCTACTTTAAGAATAGGCACCCGTGATTACGGCGAGCTTTTGGCTTTCTTTAAAAGGCTTTCCGCTATTGATGATGTGCAGTTTGTATTCACCGTTTCCTGCGATGAATCGGAGCTCCCCGCAGAAATCTTCACAGTTGCCGAAAAGGCATAAATCCCAAATTAAACAGCAGGTGCTTCTGAATGTTCAGAAAGCACCTGCTGTTTTTGTTTTCTTTTTTTACTCTCTTGTTATTATTTTGCATTTGGGGGTGATTACCGAGTTTTCGAGTATCACCTCTCCTATGCTGTCGGCGACTATTTCGCCCGACTTCACATTTTTAACCGAGGGGATATTTCCCTTTATGTCCGCCTTAACCGAGGAATACTCAAAGCTTAAATCACAGCTTTCCATGGTACAGTTGATAAGGGTGAGCCTGTTGCAGTAGCAAAACGGCTGGGTGCCCTCTATCTTGCAGTTTTCAAAGGTGAGATTTTTACTGTACCACCCGAGGTATTCGCCCTTTACGGTGCAGTTTTTAACCTTAACATTCTCCGCGTGCCAGAATGCGTCCTTTGTATCAAGCACACTGTCGGCAACCGTTACGTTTTTTACATACTGGAACGAGTATTTGCCGGTAAACATAAGGTTTGATACCACTATGTTTTTTGATTCAAGCATAAAGTATTCCGAATTAACGTCAGACCCTGCAATCGCTATGTTTTTGCATTTCCAGAACATCTCGGCGGAGTCGGCGTCACAGCCCGCGAGTGATACATTTTCGCACTCCCTGAATATCTTTATGCCGTTAAGCTTACAGCCCGAAACCGCCACGTTTTTCGCGTACCATATCGCGGCGCGGCAGGTGGACGAAAGCTCACTGTTCACAAGTCCCAGTTTTGTGCAGTGCCACATAGGATACCTTAAATCAAACCTGCAATTTAAAACCGATACGCCTTTGCCCTCTTTTATGGGCGACTCACCGTCCGCAGGGCCTGAAAACACGCAGTTTTTAACCTCTGCATTTTTAAGCCCGTAGAGTGCGCGCTCGTTATCAAAGCTTTGATTTTCCACTTTTGTCATATATATTCCTCCAAAGCAGGCATAAAATCCGTCAACCGGTTTTTCTTTCGCGTTTTGCCCTTATAAAATCGGGCAGCTGCGCTGTGAGTATTGCCGCAAACACAAGCGCACAGCCGGCGATTTCTCTGCTTGAGAGCGGTCCCTCGCCCACGATGGCTCCGCCTATTGCCGCAAACACACTCTCAAAGCTCATAACTATTGACGCCACGGTGGCATCGGCATATCGCTGACCCGCTATCTGCAAGGTGTATGCCACACCGCTCGAAAGCACGCCCACATACATAATCGGCCAGAACGCGCCCGCGATATTTGAAAGCGCAAATCCGTTTTTTTCAAATATCAGCGAAAGCAGCGCCGAAATCACGGTACATATAATAAACTGATAAAGAGAAAGCCGCAGTCCTCCCACGCGCCAGCCTACCGTATCCACCGTGAGTATCTGAAACGAATACGAAAGGGCGCAGAGCATCATCAGTATATCGCCTAAATACATACCCGAAATGCCATCGGAAAGACACAAAAGATATGTGCCGAACATCGCAACCGCAACCGCAACCCAAACAAGCGGATGCGGTGCTTTTTTTGAAAAAAGCGAGAAAAACGGTACTATCACAACATAAATGGTGGTAATAAATCCGCCCCTTGCCGAAGCCGCTATGCCGTGCGGATATGTGCCGAGTCCCACCTGCTGAAGATTAACGGCGATACTTAAACATATTCCGCAGAATATCGCCGCCGTAATTGCATCTTTTCTTTCTCTGCGGGTGGTGGGGAAAATCAAGTATCCCGCTGTGCGCTTTTTCTTAATAAGGTTCAGCAGAAGTATAACGAGTGTACCTATAAGCGAGCGCACCGCGTTAAAGGCAAACGGCGGCATACTGTCGGTCGCGGCGGTTTGCGCAACAAAGGCAAAGCCCCATATAAGTGCAGTAAGCAGCAGAATAAGTGTACCTTTTATATTATTCTTTTCCATTTAAAACGTTCTCTTTTCTCATTGTAAGTGATATGCGCTTTTTTGCGCTGTCCGCCGATAAAACCCATACCTTTACCACATCGCCCACCTTTAACACCTCGCTCGGGTGCTTTATAAAGCGGTTTGATATCTGCGAAATGTGAACAAGTCCGTCCTGATGAACACCTATGTCAACAAAGGCACCGAAATCTATAACATTTCGCACCGTTCCGGTAAGCTCCATTCCCGCTTTAAGGTCTTCAAGCGACATAACATCGTGCCGCAGAAGCGGCGGCGGAAGCTCATCGCGCGGGTCTCTGCCGGGTTTTTCGAGCTCCTTTATAATATCGTTTAGGGTGGGAACGCCGATACCGAGCTTTTCTGCCGTATCGGTAACGCTTTCGGCTGTGATTTTTTCTTTTATTCCCGAAACCGCACCGTTTTTTATATCCTTTTCACAAAGCCCGCAAAGCTTTAAAAGCGATTTTGCGGCAGCATAGCTTTCGGGGTGAACGCCGGTGTTGTCAAGCGGGTCGGAGCCGTTTGCAACACGCAAAAAGCCGGCGCACTGCTCAAACGCCTTGGGCCCAAGCTTCGGCACCTTTTTAAGGGTTGCGCGGTCTTTAAACGCGCCGTTTTCCTCGCGGAACAAAACAATATTCTGCGCCACCTTTTCGCCGAGTCCCGATACCCTTGAAAGCAACTGTACCGAGGCGGTATTCAGGTCAACGCCCACCGAGTTAACGCAGTCCTCCACCACACCGTCAAGCGCCGTGTTCAGTTCGTTTTGGGGCATATCGTGCTGATACTGACCCACGCCTATCGCCTTTGGATCTATTTTTACAAGCTCGGCGAGGGGGTCTTGAAGCCGCCGCGCTATCGAAACCGCACTGCGAAGCGAAACATCGTAATCGGGGAACTCCTCGGCGGCAAGCTTTGAAGCGGAATAAACACTTGCTCCTGCCTCGCTCACAACCATATACGAGATGCCGTTTCCGAGCGTTTTTATAAGGTCGGCGGCAAATACCTCCGTTTCGTGACTTGCCGTACCGTTGCCTATCGCAAAGGTGCGCACACTGTATTTTTTAACAAGTCCGGTTATGATTTTGTTTGCTTCCTCCACCTTGCTGTGGGGCGGAGCGGGATATATAACGGCGGTATCGAGCAGCTTTCCCGTGCCGTCCGCAACCGCAACCTTACAACCGGTTCTGTAACCGGGGTCAAGCCCTATTGTAACCGAGTTTTTAACCGGCGGCTGCATAAGAAGCTGTTTTAAGTTTGAGGAAAACACCCTTATCGCATCTTTACTCGCCTTTTCGGTAAGCTCGGCACGTATTTCGCGCTCGATTGAGGGGAAAATAAGTCTGTTATAAGAATCAAGCGCCGCCTCCTTTACAAACTCGGTACAGGGCGAGCCCTCTTTTATATGGTTTTTGGAGATTATGAACATCGCCTTTTCGCGTTCAAAATCCACCGAAACCTTTAAAAACTCCTCCTTTTCGCCGCGGTTTATCGCAAGCACGCGATGGTTGGGAATCTTTGAGAGCGCCTCGGTGTAGTCGCGGTACATTTCGTAAACCGAAAGGTCTTCCGCCTCACCCTTAACGCAAAGCCTGCCGTGTGCCATACAAACGAAACGCATTCTCTTTCTTATATCCGCGTCAAAGGAAATGATTTCGGCAATTATATCGTTTGCGCCGCAAAGTGCATCAGAAACACTTTGCACCCCGAGCTCCTCATTTATATAATCACGAGCGAGTGTCTCGGGCGCTTTGCCGTTCTTTTCCTGCGCGTAAATCGCCTCGGCAAGCGGCAAAAGACCCTTTTCCTTCGCGATATCCGCCCTTGTTTTGCGCTTTTTCTTATATGGCAGATAAAGGTCCTCCAGCTCGCTTTTTGTTTCGGCGTTTTGTATGGCGGCTTTAAGCTCATCGGTGAGCGCGTTTTGTTCGGCTATCGCCGAGAGTATCTTTTCGCGCATTTCATCCATATTGCGCAGATATGTAAGCCGCTCGGAAAGAAGCCGCACGGTCTGGTCGTCAAGACTGCCCGTGAGCTCCTTGCGGTATCTTGATATAAAGGGTACGGTACAGCCTTCATCAAGCAGCTTTACCGTGTTTTCAACCTGAAAGGGTTTAAGCTTTAATTCGGTTATGAGTTTTTCGTTTACGGTCATATATACTCCGCCTTGTGCTTTTATATCTATGAGTTTAACACATTAATTCTTTACAGTAAATATAAACATATAATATTTATTGATTTTTTTGTAAAAAAAGGTATAATATAGTATGAAAAATTGTGCAGCACATCGGAGGATATGATGTTAGAACTTAAAAGTATATGCTTTTTTGCCGAAAGCCCCGAGGGCAATAAGGAAATACTCAAAGATATTTCCCTTAAAATCGAAGACGGCTTTGTGGCGATAACAGGTCCCAACGGCGGCGGCAAGTCAACCCTTGCAAAAATAATAGCGGGTATAATAAAGCCCACGTCCGGCAGGGTTTTGTTTGACGGCGAGGACATAACCGACCTTTCGGTAACCGAGCGTGCAAAAAAGGGTATAAGCTTTGCTTTTCAGCAGCCCGTACGCTTTAAGGGAATAACGGTAAGCGATATAATCCGTCTTGCGGCGGGTAAGGACATCACCGTTGCGCAGGCCTGCGACTATCTTTCGCAGGTTGGACTTTGCGCAAGAGACTATATAGACCGCGAGGTAAACGCGTCCCTTTCGGGCGGTGAGCTTAAAAGAATAGAAATAGCAAGTGTTTTGGCCCGCGGCACCAAGCTTTCGGTGTTTGACGAGCCCGAGGCGGGCATAGACCTTTGGAGCTTTAACAATCTCATTAAGGTTTTTGAAAATATGCACAAAAGCTTCGGCGGTTCTATCATAATAATCTCGCATCAGGAAAGAATATTAAATATTGCGGACAAGGTGGCTGTTATCTCAGCAGGAAGCCTTAAGGCATACGGCGCAAAGTCGGAAATACTGCCCGAGCTTTTGGGTGCCACCAATGCCGCCTGCAGTATTCTCGAGCAGAGCATTAAGGAGGGCAAATGATGAACACTACCGAACAACAGCTCCTTAAAATCATCGCCGATATGGACGGCGTGCCCGAGGGTGCTTACAATATCCGTTCAAACGGCGCTCTTGAAAGCCGCCGCTCCACCGAAAACGTGGAGATTAAAAATAAGGAAAACGGCTCGGGAATAGTTGTTACCGTAAGGCCCGACACCAAGGGCGAAACGGTGCATATTCCCGTGATAATAGACGCAAGCGGTCTTTATGACCTTGTTTACAACGATTTTATTATCGGCGATAATGCCGATGTTACCATTATGGCAGGCTGCGGCATTCACAACTGCGGCAGCGAGGGCTCGGGGCACGACGGCGTTCATTCCTTTTTTATAGGCAAAAACGCAAGGGTAAAGTATATCGAAAAGCACTATGGCTCGGGCGACTCGGGCAAGCGGGTTATGAACCCCACCACCGTTGTGAACATCGGTGAAAACGGATATATGGAGATGGAAACGAGTCAGATAAAGGGTATTGACGATACAAACCGCGTAACAAGTGCCAAGATAGGTAAGGGCGGTACACTTGTTATAAAAGAAAAGATTATGACCGAGGGCGGCCAGACCGCGAAAACCGATTTCACGGTTGACCTTGACGGTGAAAACTCGGGCGCTCATGTGGTTTCGCGCTCGGTTGCATCAGACAACTCCTTTCAGGAGTTCCGCTCGCGTATAAACGGCAACAATCTCTGCTCGGGTCACACCGAGTGCGATGCGATAATTATGGATAATGCGCGCGTTTGCGCGATACCCGAGGTAAACGCAAACCACGTTGATGCCTCGCTCATTCACGAGGCGGCAATAGGAAAAATAGCCGGCGAACAACTCGTTAAGCTGATGACATTGGGTCTTGACGAAAAGCAGGCAGAAGAGGAGATTATAAACGGATTTTTAAAATGAGTAAAAACACAAAGCTTATTAAAAGATTTTTGCCCTACTATAAAAAATATGTGGGCATACTGATTTTTGACCTTTTTTGTGCATCTCTTACCACCGTTTGCGAGCTTGTGCTCCCGATGATAGTAAGAGAGATAACCGACCGCGCAACCGATACGGCGGCAGCTCTCACCGTATCCTTTGTGCTTAAAATAGGCGCCTTTTATCTGGTGCTTCGCCTTATAGACACGGTGGCAAACTACTATATGGCGACAGTCGGTCACATTATGGGCACAAAAATCGAAACCGATATGCGCAGGGATATGTTTTCGCATCTGCAAAAGCTTTCCTTTTCGTTCTACGATAACACAAAAATAGGTACCATAATGTCGCGTATCACGAGCGACCTTTTCGATGTTACCGAGTTTGCGCACCACGGCCCCGAGGAAATATTCATAGCGTCCTTTAAAATCGTGGCGGCGTTTTCAATTCTCTGCACCGTAAACGTGCCGCTCACCCTTATCGTTTTCTCGCTCGTTCCCCCTATGGTTGCGGTGCTTATGTACTTTAACCGCAAGATGAAGCAGGGCTTCCGCGAATCGCGCAGGCAGGTGGGCGAGCTTAACGCGGGCGTGGAGGACAGTCTGCTCGGTATCCGCGTTGTGCAGTCCTTTGCAAACGAGGGCATAGAGGAGGAAAAGTTTGAAAAAAGCAACGTTAAGCTGCTCGATATAAAATCCAAGGTTTACAAATATATGGGCGGCTTTCATTCCTGCACAAGATTTTTTGACGGTCTTATGTACATAGCCGTTGTGGTGGCAGGCGCAATTTTCATCATAAACAAAAAAATCAACGCCGCCGACCTTGTGGCTTATCTGCTCTTTGTAAACACCCTTTTATCCTCGATAAGAAGAATTGTGGAGTTTGCCGAGCAATTCCAGCGCGGTATGACCGGTATCGAGCGCTTCTCCGAAATTATGGACACCGAGCCCGATATAAAGGACTCAAAATCCGCCAAGCCGCTTGATTCGGTAAAGGGCGAAATAGAGTTTAAAAACGTAACCTTCCGCTACAGCGCCGAAAACCGCATAGTGCTCGATAACGTTTCGTTTAAAATAGGTGTGGGCGAGAACGTGGCGCTCGTGGGCCCCTCGGGCACCGGCAAAACCACAATTTGCTCGCTTATCCCGAGATTTTACGAAACAACCTCGGGCGATGTGATGATAGACGGTAATAAGGTTTCGGATATAAAGCTTGAAAGCCTGCGCGACCGAATAGGCATAGTTCAGCAGGATGTTTATCTTTTCTCGGGCACCGTGCTCGAAAATATTCTCTACGGCAAGCCCTCCGCCACCAGAGAAGAGGTTGTTGCCGCGGCAAAGCTTGCCGATATCCACGAGTTTATAACCACCCTGCCTGACGGCTACGATACCTATGTCGGCGAGCGCGGTGTTAAGCTTTCGGGCGGTCAGAAGCAGCGCATCTCCATAGCGCGCGTCTTCCTTAAAAATCCGCCTATTCTCATTCTCGACGAGGCAACAAGCTCGCTTGACAACGAGAGCGAAAGACTTGTTCAGTCATCTCTTGAGCGGCTTGCAAAGGGCAGAACCACACTCACCATTGCCCACCGCCTTACAACCATCAAAAACGCCGATAACATAATAGTGCTAACAAGAACGGGTATTGCCGAGTGCGGCACCCACGAACAGCTTATGAAAAGCGGCGGTGTTTACTCCGAGCTTTACTCTTCTTACACCTGACAATAACTGTTGCACAAAAATACAATGTGTGGTAAAATAATCAAGGCGATAAAAAATATCTGCAAAGGGGTGCCGGTTTGGACGAAAGCATTTTTCTTTCCGCCTGCATTGTGACCTATAATGACGGTGAAACGGCGGTTTCCGCCTGCAAAAACGTCTTAAACAACACAAAAAAATATCCGCTGAGGCTTTATGTTACCGATAACGCCTCTGCTGACGACACGCCCGATATAATAAGCGGTCTTGACCTGTTTTTAACCCGCAACATCAAAAACTCGGGCTTCGGCGCGGCGCACAATCAGGTGCTTAACGAAAATATGGGCAAGTATCACTTTGTGGTGAACCCCGATATTGAGTTTTCGGGCGACCTTATTTCGGATATGGCGGATTTTATGGAGCAAAACCCCGATGTTGTACTTTGTATGCCGAGCATTGCCAACGAGGACGGCACGGTGCAGTATCTCCCCAAAAAGCGCCCCACCGCAAAGCGGCTGTTTTTAGGGCGTTTTTCGGATAAAATAAGAAACGAATACACCATGCGCGATACTCCTTTTGACACCGTTACGGATATAGATTTTTGCAGCGGTTGTTTCCTTTGCGTGCGCACCGAGGTGTTTAAGGCGCTCGGCGGCTTTGATGAACGGTTTTTTATGTATCTTGAGGATGCCGACCTCACCCTGCGTGCGAAAAAGTACGGCAGAACGGTGATAGCACCGCAGTTTTGCGTTGTTCATAAATGGAGAAGGGCAAGTGCCAAAAAGCTGAAATATCTGCTTATTCACACCGCCTCCGCCGTTAAGTTTTTATTAAAAAGGAAGTAACTTTAAGATGAAAATAATGATAACCGGCTGTCACGGTCAGCTCGGCAACGAGCTTTTATCAATCATAAAATCGGGCAGAGCCGAAATAGGCGAAATAAGTGCCGAATATAAAAACGCAGAGCTTTTGCCCGTTGATATCGACACGCTTGATATAACCGATTTCGCGGCGGTAAACGGTTATGTGAATAAAAACACCCCCGATGTTATCATCAACTGTGCCGCGATGACCAATGTGGACGGCTGCGAGAGCGACTATGTTACCGCGCTTAAGGTAAACGCCATAGGCGTGCGCAATCTCGCGGTTGCGGCAAAAAGCACCGGTGCAAAGCTTATTCACGTTTCAACCGATTATGTTTTCGAGGGCAACGGAAAGCGCCCCTATGTTGAGTGGGACACCGTTTGTCCCGTAAGCGCCTACGGTGCTTCAAAGGCGCTCGGTGAAAAATATGCGCTCGCCTTTTGCGATAAATGCTTTATCGTGCGCACCTCGTGGCTCTACGGCTATATCGGTAAAAACTTTGTTAAAACGGTAAGGCGGATTATTCGCGAAAAGGGTGCGATGACGGTGGTAAACGACCAGCGCGGCAACCCCACCAACGCAAACGACCTCGCCTATCACCTTTTAAAGCTTGCGCTGACCGAGGAATACGGTATATATCACTGCACGGGTGAGGGTGAGTGTACATGGTACGATTTTGCCCGTCTTATCTCCGAGCTTTCGGGCTTCGGTGCGGATAAGGTAAGCCCCTGCAGCTCAGATGAGTTCAAAAGCCCCACCAAGCGCCCTGCGTATTCCTCACTTCAAAACCTTGCGCTTGAATGTACCGTGGGCAACGAAATGCGCGATTGGCAGGATGCCATAAAAGAATATATAAGTAAAGTGGAGGACTAACAATGAAAACCTATTTAGTCACCGGCGGTGCCGGTTTCATCGGCTCAAACTTTGTTATTTATATGCTTAACAAGTACGATGATGTTAAAATCATTAACGTGGACAAGCTTACCTATGCCGGAAACCTCGAAAACCTCAAGAGTGTTGAAAGCAATCCCCGTTACAGCTTTGTTCAGGCTGATATATGCGATAAGGCGGCCATCTCCGAGATATTCAAAAACAACGAGATTGACTATGTTGTAAACTTTGCCGCCGAAAGCCACGTTGACCGCAGTATCTCCAACCCCGAAATATTCGTTAAAACCAATGTTGAGGGCACCGTTAATATGCTTCAGTGCGCAAAGGAAGCGTGGACGGTGGGAGACGACACCTATAAGGACGGTGTTAAGTATCTTCAGGTTTCCACCGATGAGGTTTACGGCACGCTCGGTGCCACCGGTTACTTTACCGAGAAAACCCCGCTTGACCCCCACTCACCCTACTCCTCCTCAAAGGCGGCGGCAGACTTCTTTGTTAAGGCTTTCGGCGATACCTATAAGTTCCCGATAAACATAACCCGCTGCTCAAATAACTACGGCCCTTATCAGTTCCCCGAAAAGCTTATCCCGCTTATTATGAACAACACCTTAGAGCATAAGGACCTTCCCGTTTACGGTGACGGTATGCAGATACGCGACTGGCTCTTTGTTGAAGACCACTGCAAAGCCATTGATATGGTTATCCGCAACGGCAGACTCGGTGAGGTTTACAACATTGGCGGCCACAACGAAAAGCCCAACATCTTTATTGTTAAGTCCATAATCGAATATATCAAAGAAAACGTAGACTCAACGGTAGGCGAGCATATGATAAAGCACGTTACCGACCGTAAGGGACACGACCGCCGCTACGGTATCGACCCGCAGAAGATAAAAGACGAGCTCGGCTGGTATCCCGAAACCTGCTTTGAGGTCGGTATCAAAAAGACAATGAAATGGTACCTTGAAAACAAAGAGTGGACAAGAAACGTTGTTAACGGCGATTACCGTAAGTATTACGATAAGATGTACAGCGCCAAAAAGGAGATTTAACCGTGGGTAAGTTTAATTTTATAAAAACCTCTATTGAGGGGGTTATAATTGTTGAGCCCACCGCTTTCGGAGACAGCAGAGGTTACTTTATGGAAACCTACCAGAAGCAGGATTTTATAAATGGCGGCATCACGGTTGATTTTGTTCAGGACAATCAGTCGATGTCCACAAAGGGTGTTCTCCGCGGTCTTCACTTTCAAAAGCAGTACAGTCAGTCAAAGCTTGTGCGCTGTATACGCGGCGAGGTTTTTGACGTTGCGGTAGACCTGCGTGAAGGCTCCCCGACCTACGGCAAGTGGGAGGGCGTTATCCTGTCGGCTGAGAACAGACGGCAGTTCTTTATCCCCAAGAGCTTTGCCCACGGCTTCCTCGTGCTTTCGGACGAGGCGGAGTTTGTTTACAAGGTGGACGACTTCTATCACGCAAACGATGAGGGCGGCCTTATGTGGAACGACCCCGACATCGGCATTAAATGGCCGATACCCGAGGGTATGGAGATAAAGCTTTCGGATAAGGATAAGCTTCACCCTCCTTTTAAGCGTTAAATAAACACAGCGGGAGCGAAAAATTCGCTCCCGCTTACTTTTTTGCCGTGTATACCCGATGCGGCAGACACACGCCCTGCACGGCATACATCAAGCTTCAGATGTCACGGCTTTCCGAAAGGCAGGGCAAACGGGAAGCCGCATTTTTATTCGGTTGATTATTAGCCCTTAGTGTTTTTAAATGCCCAAATTATTTGAACATTGTTTGAATGCCGTCAACAAACTCGTTTGCCGCTTTTACTACCTTTGCCGAGCCCTTGGCGATGCCTCCGCTGTTTTCACTTATAAGGCATTTGCCCGCAATAGCTGCCGCCGCACCGGCTACCATACCTATGCCGAGTCCCTTTAAAAAGTTCATTCCTTTTTGCATAACAAAACCTCCCTTATCGGTATCATTCCCGAAAGAGAGGCTTTTATTATTTTTTAATGCTAATTGTTTATTTTTTTATAAAACTCTATAACCTCACGCCGCAGTCCCGCATTTTCGGGAAACTTTAAAGCGCTGTCCTTTAAAAGAAGCTCGTCCGCCGCCTTTTTTGCCGTGATAAGCGCGTCCTTATCGGCAAACACATCGGCGATTTTCAGCTCGGGCAGACCGTGTTGGCGCTTTCCTATAAAGTCACCGGGGCCGCGGAGCTTTAAATCCTCCTCGGCTATCTTGAAGCCGTCACGGTTTTTCACTATAACATCAAGCCGCTTGGCGGTAGCATCCGAGGTGTTATCCGAAATAAATATGCAGGTGGACTTGTACTCGCCCCTGCCTATCCTGCCGCGGAGCTGATGCAGCTGTGAAAGACCGAACCTCTCGGCGTTTTCTATCACCATTATCGCGGCATTGGGCACATCTATGCCAACCTCCACAACGGTGGTGCATACAAGCAGGTCGATAAGCCCCGCCTTGAAGTCGAGCATAACCTTTTCCTTCTCTTTTGCCCTCATCTGACCGTGCAAAAGCCCTATTCTGTAACCCTTGAAAGCACCCTCGCCGAGATTTTTGAAATACTCCTCGGCGCTCACAAGTCCCTCAGTGTTTTCGCTTTCCTCAACGAGCGGACACACGATATATCCCTGCCGTCCCTCGGCGATATGCTTTTTGATATAGTTGTAAACCCGCTCTCTTAAAGCACTTTTAACAAGATAGCTTTCGATTTCCTGTCTGCCGCGCGGATACTCGTTTATTATACTGATATCAAGGTCGCCGTAGATAATAAGTCCCAGCGTTCTCGGAATGGGGGTGGCGCTCATAACAAGTGTATGTGTGTTTTTGCCCTTTGAAGCAAGGCGCGAGCGCTGTTCCACGCCGAAACGGTGCTGTTCATCGGTGATAACGAGCGCAAGGTCCTTTATCTCCACGTTTTCGGTGATAAGCGCGTGTGTGCCTATCGCAATATCGTAAACGCCCTCTTTAAGCTCGGCTTTAAGCTTTTCCTTTTTTGATTTTGTGAGTGAGCCGGTAAGCAAACAGCATTTTATACCCGTTTTTTCGAGCATTCTCACAAGTCCGTTATAGTGCTGCTCCGCCAAAATCTCGGTGGGCGCCATTATGGCGGACTTATATCCGTTTTTGGCAACGCAGTACATAAGCGCCGCCGCCACCGCGGTTTTGCCGCTGCCCACATCCCCCTCAATAAGACGGGACATTTTTTTGCCCGAGGCCATATCGCAAACGCAGTCGGATATCGCATTTTTCTGCGCGGACGTCAGTGTAAAGGGCAAAAGGCTTAAAAACTCTTTTGTGTAATCGTTTTTGATTATTATACCGTCACCGATACTGTTTTTAAGCCGTATCAGAGAAAATGCCGCCTGCATAACGAGAAGCTCCTCGAAAACAAGCCGCTTTTTTGCGCGCGCGAGCGCCTCGTGACTTTTCGGGAAATGAATGTTCAAAAGCGCCTCGTTTATATCGCAAAGCCCGTATTTTTGCCGCGTTTCCGCGTTTATCGGGTCAACGCCCATATCAAAGGTGAGGGCGGTTTTAACAAGCTTTTGTATCATTTTTGAGGATAGCTTTTCACCCGAGCGGTAAACAGGCAAAATCGAGCTGTTGTTCTCCTCGTATATCTCGGGGGCGGTCATCTCGGGCAGAAACGAGCCTTGTGAAAGCTTGCCGTAAAAGATATACGTGCTGCCCGTATGCAAAGACGAAACAAGATATTTCGCGTTGAAAACCGTCACAACCATACTGTCCGTTCCGTCAAAAACCGTGAACTTGTAAAGGGTGAGGTTTTTACGGACCGTATGCTCCAAAACAGGTGATGCTATCTTTGCCTTTACCGCCTTTTTTTCGTAAATATCTGCATTTGCTATCGGTACGGTTACGCTTAAATCCCTGTAGTCTCTCGGATAAAAACGCAAAAGGGCACCGACGGTATCGATGCCCATATTTTTAAATATTGCGGCTTTTTTCTCGCCTACGCCCTTTAAATATCTTATATCGGTGTTAAGGTCGTACATAACATTCTCACTCTACCGAAACGGTAAGATAGTACACGGGCTGACCGCCGTTTATAAAGGTAATTTCGGTCTTTTCGCCGTATTTTGTCCTGAGCGCCGCCTCTAACGACTGCGCCTGCTCATCGGTAACGCCGTTACCGTAGATAACCGTAACAAAACTGCTGTCGCGCCTTATCATACCCTTTAACAGGCGGAGTGCCGCAGCTTCTATATCGCTTTCGGTAAAGGCAACCTTGCCCTCCTTGAGCGCCAGAATCTCGCCTTTTTTAATCTTGTTGCCGTCATACTCCGAGTCGCGAGCGGCAAAGGTTATCTGACCCGTGGCTATTTTTTCGGCGGCTTTAAGCATATTTATCGCGTTCTCATCGTCCGAAAGCTCGGGGTCGTAATTAAGCATGGCGGTAATTCCCTGAGGTACGGTGCGTGTGTGAAGCACTATCACCCTGCGTGAGCTTATCGGCACCGCCTGCTCCGCCGCCATAATTATATTCTTGTTGTTGGGAAGCACGAAAACCGTGCTTGCCGGAGTGCTTTCTATCGCTTTAAGTATATCATCGGTGCTGGGGTTCATCGTCTGTCCGCCGCTTACAAGGGTATCAACACCGAGGTCGCCGAACAACGACATAACACCCTCGCCCGCGCATACCGCCACAAAGCCCGTTTCCTTGGTTATCTCAACAGGCTTTACCGTTTCGTTTGACTCAACGGTTTTTATCGGGTTTTTCTGTTTGCTTTCGGCATCGTGCTTGGCTTTTTCGTGCTGGTCGCGCATATTCTCTATCTTAAGCTTTACGAGCATACCGCAGCCAAGCGCCTTTTCCAAAGCGTTTCCGGGGTGGTCGGTATGAACGTGTACCTTTATTATCTCCTCATCGTCCACCACAACAACGCAGTCGCCTATCGACTCAAGATAGGTGCGAAGCTCATCTGCGCCGGCGCCGTTTTCGGCACGGTTTACTATAAACTCGGTGCAGTAGGTAAAGGTAATATCGGTTTCAAACTCGCCTGCCGCAGAGCGCTCGCCCTCCTGCTCGGCGGTATCCTCTGCTTCTTCGGTCTTAAGTGATATAATCTCACCGCCCGAAAGCACCGAGAGCATACCCTCCAAAATAAGCACAAAGCCCTGACCGCCGGCATCCACAACCCCCGCCTTTTTAAGTACGGGGAGCAGCTCGGGGGTTTCGTTAAGTGCCTGTCTTGCGCCCTCAAGCGCCGCGGTGAAAACCTCAAGCACATCGTCTGTTTCGGCAACCTTTTCAGCCGCCTTTTCGGAAGCAACGCGCGCCACCGTGAGAATTGTTCCCTCGGTAGGCTTCATAACGGCTTTATACGCCGCCTTAACGCCGAAATCGAGCGCCGCCGCAAGGTTTTGCGCGGTCATATATTCATCGGTACCTATTCCCTGCGAAAAGCCGCGGAACAACAGCGAGGTTATAACACCCGAGTTACCTCGCGCACCGCGAAGCAATGCCGATGCGTTGATTTTTGCCGTTTCGCCGGCGGAAAGTCCCTCCGCCTTTTGAAGCTCTCTTACCGAGTTTTTAAAGGTGAGCGACATATTTGTTCCCGTATCGCCGTCCGGCACGGGGAATATGTTTAAATTATCTACCGCCTTGCGCGAGTTTGCAAGATTGTTTGCCGCCGATATCAGTGCATCGCGCAGCGTGTTTCCGTTAATCAAAATACAAGCACTCCTTTGATGGACAATGGGTTATTCCTTGATACCGTCAACCTTAACGGTAACCTTATTTACCTCAATACCGGTGTTTTCCATAACCGCATACTTAACCTTTTCGGTTATGCTGTTCGCTATTGCGTTGATGTTCATACCGTAGGAAACAACGATGTGAAGCTCAACATTTAAGCCCTGAACACCGCCGCTTACTTTGATACCGGTATCGGCAGACTGGGTTTTTGAAATCATACCGAAAAGCTTTTGCTTGCCCGTGCTCGGTGTCATACCCACAACGCCGAAGCAGGAGGTAACCTCGTTGCCGATAAGCTTTGCGAGATATTCTTCCGAAATCTCGATTTTACCGTTGATGTTTTCGTAAAGTACCATAAAAAATCCTCCCGAAGTCTTATTTGAATATCACATTTTCTATTGAAAAATATATGTCCGAAGCATAGGAGTTAACCTTGCTTTTTATATCTGTGCTGTAAAAGAATATTCCCTGACGGTAGCATACAGGTATCTGCGGCATTTCGGTAAGCAGTGTTCCCGCAACCTCGGTAATGCCGTTTTGACCGCTGTGGTACCCGTCTATAATATTCCTCACCGCGCTGTTTTCACTTGCTGCTGCGGCAGTTTCAACCGATTCGGCGGATTTTTCGCCGTCACCCTCCGTTTCGGTAACGGGCGGGGTGATGCCGTACGCCGCACTGCCGCCCGCAAGACACAAAGCCGACATATCCATATTAAAAAGCACGTTTATCTCACCTAAGTACAAATCAAATCTGCCGGCGGCGAGGTCATCAACGTATTGTGAATACGGCTTTTTTACAACATTTATCTCTATTCCCGCCTCACGCAGCTGCTTTGCGATAAGCTCGGCGGCGCTCACACGCGAGGGATTTTCGGAGTTTACAAGCAAAGAAAAGGTAGGGTGAACTCCGGCAGACGAACAAAGATAACCTTTTTTATCTAAATTATTATACCCTATTTTGTCAAGATTCTCAACTGTTATTTGCTTATCGCCGCGAGGATTTATTGATTGCACCGCTTTTGTATCGGCAAACCACGGCGCAAAAAAGCCGGTGGCGGCAACCGCATTGTTATAATATGCGGTTTTGCATATTGCCTCGCGGTTAACGGCAGAGGAAATCGCATAGCGCATATTTTTACTGTTAAGTCCCGCGCGGCGCTCGTTTATTCCGATATAAACAAGAGCATTGAGGTTAACATCCGCACGCTTGCTGTCCATTCGGGCTATCTTGCCGCCTGCGAGGTCGGTATAATAAAAGCTTGCGGCACCCACCTCAACATAGTGTGAAAGCGCCTCGTCATCAGGGGCGGCGATAAGCTCTATTTTACCTATAACACCCTGCTTTCCGTAGTAAAGCGGATTTATTGCAAGACTTTTGCCGTCCTCCGATAAGACGTATCTTCCGCAGGAAACGGGCGGTTTTAAAACACCGTCCGAATCGGTTATTTTGTCACTCCCCGATTTTATTATCGGAAAATCGAGCAGATTTTCAAAATAAGGGTCGTTCTGCGAAAGGGTAAACACAAGTGTTTTTGAGTCGGCGGCGGCAAGCGATACAACCTCGTAAAGCTCATACCCGTAAACCGATTCCGATGACCTTGCGCGCTCATAGGAATATATAACATCGTTTACGGTAATCTTGCTGCCGTCCGAAAACTTTGCGTCTTTTAAGGTCACCTTTACCACAGTGCCGCCGTTTTCAACCGATTGCGCCAGCGCAAGCACCGGTTGAAAGCTACCGTCTGTCTTAACGAGCGGCTCATATAAAAGCGCACAAAGCTGACGGTTGATTTTGGTCTTTAATGAATAAGGGTCAAGACTGTCGGTATGGCAGTAAAGAATACGCGCGGTTTTATCCGAAACGGCTTTTTGCCGCTCGGCAGCAGTATTTTCGCTTTTGCCCGATTTTTTACAGGCGCAAAGCGACAGTGTAAGCAACACGCAAAGCAATGCTGCCGCTGCTTTTTTTGCCATCAGTCTTCCTCCCTTATTATCTGCTTAACGAAATTACAGCCGTTTTTATCGGCATCGAAAACACAGCCGCAAAGAACACACCTGCCGCTTGCCGCCTCAAACCTTGACATATCGTTTTTCAAAAAACGGTTTATTATTATCTCGCTTTTAACACCTAAAACCGAGTCCTGCACCCCCGTCATTCCGAGGTCGGTTATGTATCCCGTGCCGTTTTTGGGTATCTGCGCATCGGCGGTGGGAATATGGGTGTGGGTGCCGAAAAGGGCGGTTATCCTGCCGTCAAGATAAATACCCATCGCCCGCTTTTCGCTTGTGGCTTCGGCGTGAAAGTCCACAAGTATAAAGTCGGCACCGTCCTCATTTGCGCGGGTGATAAGCTTATCGGCGGTAACAAAAGGATTTTCAAGCTTTTCACTGCTTGTGAGCATAGAGCCCATAAGGTTTATAACGGCAACACGGTATCTGCCCGTATCACACACATAATAACCGCTTCCGTATTCAAAACTAAGGTTGTGCGGCCGCAGTATATAAGGCACGGTATCGAGTGTTTCGTATATTTCCTTTTGGCGAAGCGAATGGTTGCCGCCGGTAATAACATCGGCTCCCGCGGCAAAGATAATATCCGCGCTCTGCTTTGTGATACCGTTGCCCACGGCGGAGTTTTCACCGTTTACCACCGTAAAATCTATATTTTCTTTTTTCCTTATTTCGGGCAGTTCTTTCAGCAAAAACTCACACCCCGCGGACGAAAAAACGTCCCCCACGGCAAGTATCCTCATATCTTAACACCACTGCAAAACAAATGATTATATATCTCTATATATAATAACATACTACTGTCTTTAATTCAATAACTTTAAACGTAATAAAAACCATTGCAAGCGCGGGCCTTCCGAAAACCGAAAAGCCCGCGCTTTTATTTTTCTTTTGTGCGCTTTTTTAAATTATTTCCTTGAGCGCCTTTATAAACTTGTTATAGCCTGCCGCGGTAACTCTGCTTCTTACACCGTTTACATCTATCGTGTACTTGGTGGCGGACGATCTGCCGAACCTCACAACCGCATCGGGAGTGCCGTTTGTGAAGGTGAGCTTCACCGTTGCCGCCGGCTCGGTTATCGCCGAGGTATCGAAATCACAGTTTGAAAGACTCACAAAGGCATAATAAACATCCTTAAAGGCCTCGGCGTCCATTTCCTTGCCGCCGTAGGTACAGCTTAAGGTCTGGTTGTTATCCTCATCGGTGGCGGTAACAAGGTCAAAACGGTAGTCCTTGCCGTCAAGCGTTACGGTAAAGGACGAAAGCGAGTAGATAGTATACTGTACCGGCATCGTGCTGTAAAAACTTTCCTCGGTATAGTCCGCGAGGGCAAAGGTTTCGCCGTTTATTTTCTTTATCAGCTTTGCGCCGGTGTAAATAACGGCATAGCCGCCGTCCTCCTGCTTTTTAAAGCTTACGTTTTTGGACTCGCCCTTTATGTTTATCGTTATTGAAATATCGGGGTTGTCGAGTCCCGTTTTCTTAATGCTTTCATCGGTAACATCAAGCGTATACGCGCCCGAAACGGTTATTGACTCGGTAAACAGCGAAAGGTAATCGGCAACAACCTGCGACTCGGCGTTGCGCTTTTGCTTTCCGTTTATAACAAAGGTTGAAAGCGAATCGGCACTGTCTGCGGGGGTTACGGTAGCGGCAGGGGTGTAATTCGCACCCGAAAGCACCATTGAATCAAAGGTGGCTATCTGCTCGCCGCCCTCGGCATAGTATTCCGAAACATCGCCCTCAAATGTAACGGCGGGAATACCGCTTATATCGGCAAGGTCGAGCAGCTCAAAGTCGAGTGCGGAAACCGAAGCGTCGCTCACAAGATAAATCTTATCCGAAAGCGAAACATACATTCCTCTGCCGTCAGGCGACTGAGTGCCCACCGTAAGGGTATAACCGGCGCCGTTCTTCTCGGCCACCTCAACCTTTACCGCGTCCTCGCCCTCGAGTCCGCATTCCGCGGCGGTTTTCTTGTCTATTTCCATAATTGCCGACATAGAAAGCGCCTGATCTGCAACGCCCTGTGTGGCGGACATACTGAGCACATCATTGTCCATTCCGTCCACCCGCCAAACGAGTGTTTCGGTGGCTTCGGACTCGTCGCTCTCGCTTTTAACCGTTTCGGGAACAAACTTATAGCTTCCGCTTTTGCTTGTAACGGTAATGCTTTCGGCATTTTCCGCTTCACAGTTTACTATGGAAAACTCATCGGTGGAGGTTTTGTTTTTTTCGTCTTCCTTTTCGGGAATAAGCTTTGTTACCGCAAAAACACCGCCGCCTATAAGCAAAACGCATACAAAAGCGGTTATAACCGCGGTAATCCTCTTTTTTTTGCCCGAGGAGGTTTTTACCTCTCTGTGCGCAACGGGGTCGGAGAACACGGTTGATTCCGTGTCCTCTGCCGCCGTATTATCCTCCGAAACAGCCTCAGGGGTGATTTCGGTGTTTTCCTTTTTCTCTTCAAAATCACTCATTAGGCGTTCTTTCTCCTGATAAATACTATAATGCCCACCGCTATAAGCGCAAGCGGAATAAGTCCTATAAACACTATTCTTATCGCGTTTGTCTTGGCGGCGGTAACCGTTTCGGAGTAGGTGGCGCTTGAGATGGTCTTCTGAACAAAGCTTATCTCGGCATCGCCCACATTTGCCGCCTTATCCGCAACCGCAAGACAAAGGTCCTTGTTGGGAAGGCTTGTTTCGGCATATTCCGAATCAATATAGCCTATGCTCGAAAGCGCGAATACATAGCTTGCAACCGCGTTGTTGGACGAATCGTAACCCGATTTTACAGCCATAAGAGCACCGTCATAAACGCCTATGGAGTCGGTATCGGGTGCATAATCGTTGGCAGAGCCTATCGGAACAACGGCGGCGCTTTCGTTTGTTTTAACTATCTCGGTAACCTTAACGTCCGTTGAAGCGGGGGTGCCCACCGTCATCGGAATGTTGTTGCCGGCGATAAAGTAGTTCATATTCTTTGTCAAATCGTCCTCGGCGGGAACAAGTATTATTGTTGCCGAATCATCGGGCGAGCGGTAGCTTTCATTGGTCTCGAATATAACGCCCTCGCCGACGTCAATACCCCACTCCGCCAAGAATTCGCAGAGGTTGGGCAATCTCGGGCAGGCGGCCGAGCCCATAAACACAAGGCCCTTTCCGAGCTTTCCGCCGTTATCGAGGAATTCGCCGAGCTTTTCAAGCTCTATTGCCGAAAAGTCGGTATTCGGTGTCATAATAACCGCAATATCGGCATCGGCGGGAATCTCGCCCAGCGCCGCGTCACTGTTTACCTCAATCTCATAGTTGTTGAGCTTAAGCAGTGAGGAGTATGCGGCAGAATGGTCCTCGGCAGAATGTCCTGCGATAAAGAACGCCTTTTTACTCTTTTCGCTGGTAACAAACGCTATGGCGCTTGTAAGGGCGGTTTCTATCTTGTTTCCGCCTACCGTGTATGCCGAATATCCGTAAGCCGCGTAGCCCGAGGGGTCGCTTAGCTCATAGATATCGGTAAAGGATATAAGCTTGTGTCTTTCGTTGCCGTTCACCTTTGCGCTCACGATTATATCGCAGAGCGTGGGTTTAAGGTCGGAATAGTTGTTTGTGATATCGAGGAACTCCGAGGTCTGCGGGTCAACAAACCTTACCTCTATCTTATCGTTATAGTCGCCGTACTTCTTAACTATGTTAAGGGTCTGCTTGAAATAACCTTCATCGCTCTCGGCGTTGTTGCCCTGCGCAACATAAGCCATATAGTTATAGAACTGGTCCTCAGACGAGCAAACCGTAACGGTAACGGGGGTCTTTACGTTTTTGATAAACTTAACGTTATCCTTGCTTATTGTGTTTATCTTCTGCGGAGAAATATCAAACTCAAGATTTATTCTCTTTGCAAGCGCCGATGCAAGCAGGTTTACTGCAATAAGCGCCACTATAACCAGCACCGTGATAGCAACGGTAAAGCTTCCCCTTTTGAGGGCGGCTTCGTTCTTAACAGATGAGCCCTTGGGCAGTTTGATTTTTGAAAGAATATTCATTTTCTTTTCACTCATTTTCATATCCCCCTTATGCCCATCTTCTCTTTTCGAGCGAGCGCACGCTTAAGAAAACAAAGGCGGCGGTTATGCTCAAAAAGTAAATGATATCGGGAATGGAGATAATCTCCTCGCCGAAGCTTTCAAACGCGTTAATAAACGCTATCTTTCTCATCACGTTTGCTATCCACTCGGTCTTAACAAGCGAAGCAAAGTTGCTTATATAAAGCACGAGAATGTTAACAACAAGCGCGAGTATCGCCGAAATAACGGGGCTTTCGGTGAGCGACGAAATAAACATACCCACCGATATAAGCGCCGCGCCCAAAAGAACAGCGCCCACAAGCGAATAAATATACGCCGTGAAATTAACCTGTATCTTCGCGGCAACGATAACCTCGAATATAACCGTGGGGGCAAAGGCGAGTGCAAAGAGCACGAGCGCCGCAAAGAACTTGCCGAAAACTATTCCCGTGAGCTTAACGGGGGCGGTAAGCAGTGCCTGATCGGTCTTCTGCTTGCGGTCCTCACTCATCAGCTTCATGGTGAGTATCGGTACGGTAAACGCCGCTATGGTGGACATAGCTATTATTATGTTGTTGATATCGGGTGAGCCGTAGGAATAAATAAGGCTGAAATAAAGCCCTAAAAAGAAGGTGTATATCGCAAGGAACACAAAACCCACAGGAGTGGTAAAATAGGATTTAAACTCTCTTTTGAATATGGCGCTCATTCTTTATCCTCCTCGCTTTCTTCCGTAACTTCAGCCTCAGCGGCTTCCTCGGGCTGTTCCAAAGTCTCTATGCCGAGCATTTTTCTTGCCTCGTCGTTATCGGCGGCAGAGGTGAGCCGCAGGAATATCTGTTCAAGCGAAAGCTCATTGCTTGAAAGTGAAAGCGCCGTTCTTCCGCGCTCTGTAATACGCTCAAACACGCCCGCACGGATATCGCAGCCGTCCTCCGGTGTAACCGTAAAATCATAACTGCCCTTTTCGAGCGAGCCGAGCGGCGCTACCGACTTAACACCCTTAACACTTTCGAGTGCCTTGAGCATATCCGCCTCACTGCCTGTAATCCTCACTGTTACCGAATGGTCGTTTGAAAGGGTTTTTGAGAGGTTTTCGGCAGTATCGTCGGCAATTATCTGACCGCGGTTTAATATGATAACCCTCTTGCATACCGCCTCGATTTCCGAAAGGATATGCGATGAAAGAATTATGGTGTGATTCTTTCCGAGCTTTGCTATAAGATTTCTTATTTCGATTATCTGGTTGGGGTCAAGACCTACCGTGGGCTCATCCAGAATAAGCACATCGGGGTTGCCCACAAGCGCCGAGGCAAAGCCCACGCGCTGACGGTAGCCCTTTGAAAGATTTTTGATGAGTCTTCCCTCAACACGCTCAATGCTTACGAGCTTTATTATCTCGTCAATGTGCGCTTTTTTGGGGAATCTTACCTTTTTGAGGTCGTAAATAAAGTTAAGATATTCTCTTACCTTCATATCGAGGTAAAGGGGCGGTATTTCGGGCAGATAGCCTATGCGCTGCTTTACCTCCTCAGGATTTTCGGCGATGTTGATACCGTCCACCGTAACGTTTCCTCTGGTCATCGAAAGATAACCCGTGAGAATGTTCATAATGGTGGATTTACCTGCGCCGTTTGGTCCCAAAAAACCGACAACCTCGCCCTTTTCGATGGAAAAGCTTACATTTTCCACCGCAAGGTGAGTGCCGTATCTTTTGTAAAGACCGGTAACTTCAATCATTTTTATTCCTCCCGGCATTTTTTTAAATTGTAACAAAACCGTTTTATAAAAGTGTAAACACACTGTGAATTTTATTATAATAGTTAATTTATATATATTCAAGAAAAATCGCACATTTTTTAAAAAACTGTTGTTATTTTTCGCCTTGATGTGATATTATTATGCTCAAAAGGAGGGTTGCGCTTTGAAACAGACAACAAAGTATCTTGAATATACCCTTTCCCCCGCCGCCGTTGACGCGGTGTCGAAGGAGGTTTACGACTATTTAAAATCGGCAAAGGTCGCCGAGCGCGACTGTAAAAAATATGCTCTCGGAGCAGAGGAGGTACTGCTTAAGCACCTCGATAGCGGTTACGAGGGCAAGCCGCTCAGGATAAGCCTCGGAAGGCGGCTTTTTAAGCAGCGAATAACGGTGGAAACCGACGGTGAGGCGTTAAACGTTTTTGTGGATACAAGGGCTGAAAAAAGCCTTTTTGAAAATCAGATACTCTTGAATCTCGGTCTTTCGCCCGAATACAACTATTCAGCCGGCACCAATTCCTATTCTTTTACGGCCTCGGAAAAATCGGCAAACCCTTTTTTAAAGCTTATTATCGCCATTGCCGCCGCCCTTGCGGCAGGCTTTGCGGGACTGCTTTTGCCACAGAGTGTCAGCACCTTTTTGCTTGACGGCGTTTTAACGCCTTTGCACAACACCTTCTTAAATGTTCTCGGCTGTATCGCGGGACCTATGATATTCCTTTCGGTTGCGTGGGGTATCTACGGTATAGGCGATGCCGCCACACTGAAGCAGGTGGGTAAAAAACTGCTTATAGGCTACGTTGCCGCGATTTTTATCTTTTCGGCGATGGCGGCGGCAGGCGGACTCGCCGTCTTCCGTTTGGATTACGCAAGGTCTTCGGGTGCGGGCGGCGGAATGAGTACCATATTCGATATGGTGCTCGGTATATTCCCCAAAAACATATTCAGCCCGTTTGTGGACGGCAACACCCTGCAAATCATATTTCTTGCCATAACCATAGGTATCGCACTTATATTTTTGGGGCATAAGACCACCTCGGTTGCCCGTGCGGTTGAGCAGATAAACTGCGTGGTTCAGTTTCTTATCGAGTTTATAAGCCGGCTCGTGCCGTACTTTATCTTTATCGTAATAATCCGAATGATATGGTCGGGCACGGCGGCGGTGTTTTTAAAGGTTATCAGACTTTTTGCCGTGGCGCTCGCGGTTGATATAATTATCGTTTTGGCGGTGCTGCTGCTTTCCTCGGTGCGAAACGGTGTCGGTATGGGCAGACTCTTTAAAAAGGGTTTTCCGACCTTTCTTATCGCCTTTACCACCGCCTCCTCCGCGGCATCCTTCGGCACAAATATGGAAGCCTGCCGCAACAAGTTCGGTATAAGCGAAACCATTTCCTCCTTCGGAATACCGCTCGGTATGGTAACGTTCAAGCCCGCTTCGGTGGTGGAAATGGCGGTTATGGCGCTCTTTTTTGCCGAAAACTACGGGCTCGAGATATCGGCATCGTGGGTGGTACTGCTCGTTTTCACAGCCGCCGTTCTTTCGCTTGCAACACCCCCTATTCCCGGCGGTGCGCTCGCTTCCTATGCCGTTTTGTTCTTACAGCTCGGCATACCCGAGGAAGCGCTCGCGGTGGCGCTTGCCTGCGATACGCTTTTTGACTTCATCAACACCGGTATAAATCAGTTTCTTCTGCCCTTTATCCTGCTCAACGAGTCGCAAAAGCTCGGCGTGGTGGATAACAAAAAGCTTAAATCCCGTTAAAACATATCAGGTAATAATAACGGCAGTCACCCGAGCTTTTCAGGGTGGCTGCCGCTTTGTTTTTATCTGAACGGTTCTCCGTTTTTATCGAGTATTGATTTTCGTGTTACGGTGTAACAAAAATACCCTGCTTCGTTGTTTTCAAAGAATGCCGAAAGCAAAAGCTCGGGGTTGAGATTTTCCACTCCGCCCGCAGGGAAAACCGCCTTTAACACGGTGTTTTCGCCGTCCTTTGTAACCACCGTGTCTTTCATTTTCGGCTTAATGTCAAGGCTTTTAAAATCGCCCTTTTTAGTCCGCTTTTCCACCGTTATCACAGCTTGCTTTAAAAAGCTTTCAAGCGGATTTTTAAGCTCGCCGTTATCGTCAAAGCAAACCTCGTAGGAAGCAAAGGTTATCTCGCCCGTTTTGAGTATCGGCTCGGCGGCTCGGTAAAACCTTATATCCTCGGGGCATACTCCGTTTAATATTTCGGGTATCGTTGTTATATCAAAATCATCATCGGTAAGCCTTATATCCATTATCTCGTATTCGCCGAAATGACCTAAGGAAAGCGGCAGAGCAAAGGTGAGATACGGGTGGGGATTAAAGCCCTCGGTATACCATATCGGAAGCCCTGCCCGCCTTACCGCGCGGAGCATAAAGCGGTTTAAATCAAGGTGGGATATAAACCTCAGGCTGCCGCCCTTTTTAAAGAACAGTCTTACACTTTTCAAAGCAAACACCCTCCCCTGCCTTATTGGCGCCGCAGGCGGCACATTTTTGCCTGCAATTAGGGGTGGTTGCCGCCTTTTTTGCAAGCTCGTTCTCACGGATTAAAAACTCTTTTGTTACAAGATAATCGAGATGGTCCCACGGCATAACCTCGCTGTATGACCGTTCGCGGTTTGCGTAAAAGGCGGGATCTATGCCGCATTCGTCAAATGCTTCGAGCCATTTTTCAAACTTGAAGCACTCGTCCCACCCGTCAAAACAGCAGCCCTTTTGCTGTGCCTTTATAAGCACCTCGCCGAGTCTGCGGTCGCCGCGCGCGAACACGCCCTCCAAAAAGCTTGTACGGTTTTCGTGATAGTTAAAGGTTATCTTTTTGGAGCGGATACATTCCTTTAAATACTGTTGCTTTCTTATCATTTCCTCCCTCGTTATCTGGGGGTGGAACTCAAAGGGAGTAAAGGGCTTCGGCACAAAATTAGACACACTCACGGTAACGTTTACCGATTTTCCGCGCGGTCTTTCGGGCAGATTGTAGTATTCGTCAACAATCTTCTGCGCCAAATCCGCGATGCCCTTTATATCCTCATCGGTTTCGGTGGGAAGTCCCATCATAAAATAAAGCTTTACCGAGGTGTGACCACCCTTAAACGCCGTTATGCAGGTGTTTAAAATCTCCTGCTCGGTGATATTCTTGTTTATAACGTCGCGAAGCCGCTGTGTGCCTGCCTCGGGGGCAAATGTGAGTCCGCTTTTTCTCACCGACTGCACCTTGCTTAAAAGCTCCTCCGAAAAATTATCTATACGCAGTGACGGCAGAGAAATGCTCACGCCCTCACGGTCGGTCCAGCAAAGAAGCTTGTTTAAAAGCGGCTCGAGGTTTGTGTAATCGCTTGTACTCAGTGAGGAGAGGGACATTTCGTCATACCCCGTGCTCTTTATAAGCGCTTTTGCCTGACGGTTGACCGTTTCAACGCTCTTTTCCCTTACGGGACGGTATATGTACCCCGCCTGACAAAATCTGCAGCCTCTTATACAGCCTCTGAATATCTCCTGCACCGCGCGGTCGTGCACAATTTCAAGATACGGCAGCACGAAGCTTTCGGGATAAAAGCAGTTATCAAGGTGTTTTTCCACCCTTTTTCTTACCGTTTTCGACGCGCCGCTTTTGGGTGTTACGGCACAAACGGTGCCGTCCGCGTTATAGCTTACCTCGTAAAGCGAGGGCACGTAAACACCCTCGATTTGCGCCGCCGCCTTTAAAAACTCCTCCTTTGAGGCGTTTTTCTTTTTGTATTCTTTGTAAAGGTCTATCACCTCAAGGTCAACCGTTTCGCCATCTCCCAAAAAGAAAAGGTCAACTATGTCCGCAAGCGGCTCGGCATTGCACACGCAGGGGCCCCCCGCCACCACAAGCGGAGAAAGCGATTTGCGCTCGCTTGCCTTTATCGGCACACCCGCAAGAGAAAGCATATTGAGCACATTTGAATAGGAAAGCTCGTACTGAAGCGTAAAACCGATAAAATCGAAATCCTTGATACTGTCGCGGCTTTCGAGGGCGAAAAGCGGTATCCCGTTTTCCCTCATCACCTTTTCAAAGTCGGTAAAGGGGGCGAAAACCCTCTCGCACCATATATCCTCACGCGAATTGAAAAGCGAGTAAAGTATCTTCATTCCAAGATGTGACATACCTATCTCATAGGTATCGGGAAAGCAAAAAGCAAACCGCACGTCCACCTTGTTTTTATCCTTTATAACGCTGTTCATTTCGCCGCCCGTGTATCTGCCGGGCTTCTGTACCGTGAGCAGCAGCTGTTCAAACCGTTTGTTATCCAAAATATCCGCCTCCGTATCAACAGATACTATGATACACCATTTTTTTACCTCTTGCAACCACCTAAAATAACACTATATAAAATTAATAAAAAGTTCTTTATTTTTACTGTGTTATGTGATATACTGTACGGTGTATAATTACGTGCGGAAAAAGGGAGGCGAAAAGCACCGTGAGAATTAAAAAAACCATTGCGTCAATTTTAATATTTGCGTTATGTTTTATGCTTTGCGGCTGTGATTTTTTCACTGTTGACACCGAAAACCTGCTCTCCCCGCCGGTGCTTTCGGGCGACCTTGCCGCAATAAAGGAAATCATAGATAAAACCGCCCCCGAAGGGTATGTTTTAAAATATCCGAGCTCAGGCGAGCGGCGAAGCGCCGTTATTATGGAGGATATCGACTCTGACGGTGTGCTCGAAGCCTTTGCTTTTTACTCCACTGCCGACAGCGAAACCGTTTTTATGCACATTGACCTTATAAAGAACCTCGGCGGCAAATGGGAGCTTGCGGCAGGGCAGACCGTTCCGGCATCGGGTATCGACCGCATTGAGTTCTGCGATCTTGACGGGGACGGTAAAAAGGAAATCCTCGCAGGCTGTGAGCTTTACGGCAAAAGCGCAAAGGAGCTTGGCGTTTATTCGATAAGCGGCGCTGAGTTTGTAACCCGTTTTACAAAGCCCTACACGGTGTTCGTTTGCTGTGACCTTGATGAAAACGGCAGAAACGAGGTCTTTGTTCAGCTGCTTAACACAGCCGACCTTTTAAACTCGGCAAGTCTTTGCACACTCACCGAGGAGGGTGTGAGCCAGATATCCTGCGCGATGGACGGCGGCGCGAAAACCGTTTCCGAGCCGTACCTTTCGGTGCTGTCATCGGGCGAGCCCGCTGTTTATATCGACGAAATAAAGGGTATCGGCGCGGTAACGGAGGTAATAAGCTTCTCAAAGGGTGCACTTGTAAACAAACTGCTCGATACCACCGCAGCGGTCCCCGTGAACTCCGCAACGCTTCGCGCCTCCACCCTTTCGGTCACCGATATAAACGGCGACGGAATACCCGAGATTCCGGTTGCAAGCGAGCTTCCCTCTGCGGCAAACGAAACAAACGAGCTGCTCTACTACACCAACTGGTGCACCTTTAACGGTGAGCTTCTTACCGTTAAGCAGGTAACCATTATGAACAGTGTGGACGGTTATTTTATCACCGTTCCGCAAAAGTGGGTGGGCAGAATATCGGTGTTTAAGGATACCGATGCGCGCGTGCGCAATTTTTATGAATACGATTCGGAGCTGGGTGCGGTAGGCAAAAAGCTCGCCTCCTTTAAGGCGGTAGACGAGGACGATTATAAAAAAAGTGACTATAAAAACTACACCGAGCTGTCAAGAAGCGGCGGACTTGTTTATCTCGGCGCCGAAAGCTCAGAGGAAAGCGAGCTTTCGGTAACGGGTGAAGAAATCAAAAATATGTTCACGCTTTTAAACGATAACACCGCAAAAAGGAGGTAAACGGCTTTGAAAAGAATACTCATTGTTGAAGACGAGGCTCCCATAAGAGATTTTGAAGCCATAAATCTTACCCGTGCCGGCTACGAAACGGTAGAGGCGGGCTCGGGCGAGGAGGCGCTCAACATATTCGATACCGATGCGATAGGCTTTGATATCGCCCTGCTTGACGTTATGATGCCCGGAATGGACGGCTTTGAGCTTTGCAAAAAGCTCCGTGAGAGAAGCTCGGGTATGGGCATAATAATGCTCACCGCCAAATCGCAGGAGATGGACAAGGTGAACGGTCTTATGATAGGGGCAGATGATTACATCACCAAGCCGTTCAGTCCCGCGGAGCTGCTTGCGCGTGTTGATTCGCTTTGCCGCCGTGTTGAAATGCACGGCTCGGACAATGCAAAAAAACAGGCCGACGAGCTTCGCCTCGGCGAGTTTGTTCTCAACTTCCGCCGCCATTCGCTCACCAAAAGGGGCGCCGAGATAGAGCTTACGCAGGTGGAGTTTCAAATAATGGAATATTTCCTCTCAAACCCCGACGTTGCGCTTGACCGCACCGATATTCTCCACAGGGTGTGGGGTGAGGGTTACTTCGGCGAGGAAAAAATAGTTGATGTTAACATAAGAAGACTTCGTATGAAGATTGAGGACGATCCCTCCGACCCGAAGCACCTCGTTACTATTTGGGGCATGGGCTATAAGTGGAACAGCTTTTAAAAAATCTTCGTTTTTAAAATAAAGGAAAGGAGGAAACAAGGTGAAGCTCGACTTTAAGTTTAAAAGTATCACAACAAAATGGTTTTTCAGTGTTTTCATCACCGTTTCGGTAATAGTTACGGTGGTAATAGTTGCGCTTTCTCTCATTATTTCCTCCGTTTACAACGAGCGCGTTATCGCCCTTGCGAATAATTACACCGAGGAGTTTGAGGGTCTTTCCGCCACCAACATCTCCTCCTTTGAGGAGGCGGCGGTCTCGGTTTCGGACTCGTTTGCCTTTAAATCAAAAATAGAGGTGCAGGTTACCGATGCCGCCGGCAGAGTGTTTGTAACCACCACCGGCTTTTTGCCCGACAGCGGCATAAACACCGACTTTGAAGCGGCGCTTGCCGATAAAAACGGCTCTTACACCTATAAGGGCAAGTTAAACTCAACCGAACAGATTTTGGCGCGCACCTATATTCTGCGCGATTCCGACGGAACTCTGCTCGGCAGTTACCGCTGGCTCACCTCCCTTACCGAAACCAACTCGAAAATTCGCAATTTGGTGCTTTTACTCTGTGTTATCGGTATAGGTGTTGTGGGCTTCTGCGCCATTTCGGGACTTTACTTTATAAGTCAGATAGTAAAACCGATAAAAATGGTAAACAGTACCGTAAGAAAAATCGCGATGGGCGAGTTTGATACCAGAATAAGCGCGCCCCGAAACGATGAGATAGGCGAGCTTTGCGATGCGATAAACCACATGGCTTCAGAGCTGAGCGAAGCCGAAACGATAAAAAACGACTTTATCTCCTCGGTTTCCCACGAGCTGCGCACACCGCTCACGGCGATAAAGGGCTGGGGTGAAACGGCGCAAATGTCGGTAGGTAGCGACGATGAGCTTGTTTCCCGCGGTCTTGACGTGGTGCTTTCCGAGGCAGAGCGTCTTTCAAGCCTTGTTGAAGACCTGCTTGATTTCTCCCGTATGCAGTCGGGAAGGCTCTCGGTAAACCCCGTTCCGGTAGATGTTTCGGCTCTGCTGAAAATCGCGGCGGATATGTATACCGAGCTTGCCAAAAAGCAGAGTATCGAGGTAAGCTTTGCAACCCCTGCGGTTCCCGCCGTTGTGTTAGGCGATGCCGACCGCTTAAAGCAGGTTTTCATCAACATAATCGACAATGCGGTAAAGTATACCGAAAAGGGCGGCCTTGTGCTTATCTCTCAGGTGGTGGAGGACGGCTGTGTGAGAATCCTCGTTAAGGATACGGGTGTGGGTATCCCCGCCACCGATATCGACAGGGTAAAGGAAAAGTTCTTTAAATCAAACAAAACCGTTCGCGGCAGCGGAATCGGTCTTGCCGTTGCGGACGAAATTATAAAACAGCATCAGGGACTTCTGTTCCTCGAAAGCACCGAGGGTGTGGGCACTACCGTAACGGTGGTACTCCCCCTTACCGACAAGCCGCTTGCCGAAGCCTCCGGCGGCGAGGAGACGGTTGAGCCGATAGGTGAGATTCCCGAGGATATCGCCGAGCGCTCGGTCGAGGATATGATAGAACCTGCGGAAGATACGGCAAAAGGAGAAGAAAATGGCTAAATACACGGCAATAGGGGGTCAGGCGCTTATAGAGGGCATTATGATGAAAAGCCCCGAAAAAAGCGCCATTGCGGTAAGAACTCCCGAAAACGAAATAGACATTACCTATCTTGAAGAAAAAAGCCTGCGGGAAAAATACAAATTTTTTGCGCTTCCCGTTATTCGGGGTGTGGTGGCTTTTGTTGAGTCACTCAAAACCGGCTACAAGGCGCTCGAAATATCGGCGGATAAATCGGGCTTTACCGATCTTGACGACGGAACCGAGCCTAAAACCGAGGAGCAAAAGCAAAAGGATAAAAAAACCTCGGGTGCGATTTTATCGGCGGCAATGGTCGTGGGCGCCGTGCTCGGCGTGGCGCTTGCCGTGGGACTGTTTATGCTGTTGCCCCGTCTTTGCGTGCAGGGACTTAAGAGCTTGTTCGGCAGTGACTTTTCCCCGCTTGTAAGAAGCCTTATAGAGCAGGGCATAAAGCTTGCCGCATTTGTTTTGTATGTTTACCTGATTTCGCTCGAAAAGGATATAAAGCGCGTGTTTATGTACCACGGCGCAGAGCATAAAACCATTTTCTGTTACGAAAAGGGTCTGCCGCTCACGGTGGAAAACGTCCGCCCGCAGCGCCGCTTTCATCCGAGGTGCGGAACATCTTTTTTAATACTTATGATAATAGTAAGCCTTGTTTTTTCCACCGTTGTTCAGGTGCTCTTTAAGGGTGTTTACGATAACATAGCGGTATGGGTGATAATAAAGATACTGCTTATTCCGATAATCTGCGGTGCCGGCTTTGAGGTGCTGAGGTTTACCGGCAAATACGATAATGCCCTGACCCGCATCATCTCCGCTCCGGGACTTTGGATACAAAGACTTACCACAAAGGAGCCGGAGGACGGCATGATAGAGATAGCCATAGCGGCGCTTCGCGCCTGCGAGCCCTCCACCCCCGATGTTGACAGGAGCATAGACAATGCAAAGGACGATATTTGAATGCTATAACGCCTTAAAAAAACAGCTTGCCGACTGCGGTGTTGAGGACTATGCCTTTGAGGCACGTCAAATACTGCGGCACGTTACGGGATACTCAAGCGCACAGATACTTTCAAACTGGCAGCAAACCCTTTCGGAGTTTCAGGAAAACCTTATAACCGCCATAGTAAAGCAGCGCGCGGCGCACTACCCTTTGCAGTATATCCTCGGCAGCTGGTCTTTTTACGGCAGAAGGTATTTTGTAGGCCCCGGCGTTCTTATTCCGAGGTCCGATACCGAAACACTTGTTGATAAAGCCCTCGCCGTTTTAAAGGACAACCCCTCCCCCGAGATTCTCGACCTTTGCGCCGGCAGCGGCTGTATAGGTATAACCCTTGCCGCAGAAAAGACCGATGGGTTTGTAACACTCCTCGAAAAATACGAAACGGCGATAAGCTACCTTTTAAAAAACATTCACGAAAACGATGTGCCCAACACCCGTGTTGTTACGGGCGATGTGTTTGAATCGGCGGCAGCCGACCGGATGTATGATATCATAGTGAGCAACCCTCCCTATATAAAACCCGAAGGTATGGCTTCGCTTCAAAAGGAGGTCACCTTTGAGCCCGATACCGCGCTTTACGGCGGGGAGGACGGTCTTATGTTCTACCGTGCCATAGCAAAAAACTATAAGCCCTGCTTAAAATCGGGCGGCGTGCTTATGCTTGAAACCGGCTTTGACGAAGCGGAGGATGTAAAGAACATTCTGCTTGAAAACGGCTACACCGATATCTCCTCGGCAGAGGACGCGGCAGGTATTCAAAGGGTAGTTTTCGGGACAGCAAAAAATATATGATGTATTTAACCAAGAGTACGGAGGTAAAATATTATGGCAAAGCAAACCAAGGCAAAGCCCGCGGCAGATCCCGCGGTAATCGGAAAAGAAAAGGCGCTTGAAACCGCTATGGAACAAATCGAGCGGCAGTACGGCAAGGGCGCAATAATGCGGCTCGGCGAAAACGCCTCGATGAACGTTGAGCATATCAAGACAGGCTCGCTTGCCCTTGATATTGCTCTTGGCATAGGCGGTATCCCCAAGGGAAGAATAGTTGAAATCTACGGTCCCGAATCCTCGGGTAAAACCACCGTTGCGCTTCACTGCGTGGCGCAGGCGCAAAAGGCGGGCGGCACCGCCGCGTTTATCGATGTTGAGCACGCGCTCGACCCCGTTTACGCAAAGGCTCTCGGTGTTGACATTGATTCCCTGCTTGTATCCCAGCCCGATTCGGGCGAGCAGGCGCTCGAAATCGCCGAGGCACTTGTCCGCTCGGGTGCCATTGATATTATAGTTATCGACTCGGTTGCGGCGCTCGTTACCAAGGCGGAAATTGAGGGCGAAATGGGCGACAGCCACGTGGGACAGCTTGCCCGTCTTATGTCGCAGGCTCTCCGCAAGCTTGCCGGCGCACTCTCAAAATCCAACTGCTGTGCAATATTTATCAACCAACTCCGCGAAAAAATCGGTGTGCTTTACGGCAACCCCGAAACCACCACCGGCGGCAGAGCGCTCAAATATTACGCATCGGTGCGCCTTGACATAAGAAAGGTTGAGGCGATAAAGAACGGCAGCGAGATGATAGGTGTTCGCACCCGCGCAAGGGTTGTTAAAAACAAGGTTGCTCCTCCCTTTAAGGAGGCGGAGTTCGATATTATGTACGGCAAGGGTATCTCCCGCGAGGGCGAGCTTGTTGATATGGGACTCAACTTTGAAATCCTCCGCCGCTCGGGCGCTTGGTTCTACTATGGCGACCAGCGTATCGGTCAGGGTAAGGACAGCGTTAAACAGCTCTTTACCGATAACCCCGAGTTTGCCGACGAGGTGGAAGCAAAAATTATGGAAAAATATACCGCGTTTTTGGAGCATCGCGAGCTTCCCGAGGACGATGAGCCGGTGGTTATGCCGGTAGAGGCGGAGGGCGAGCCCGAAAGACTGCACAAAAAGGTGGATATTGATATCGCGGTAGACGAATAATGAAGGTTGTTGCCTCTCACCCCGAAAAAAAGCATCTTGTAAAAATCCTCTTTGATAACGGTTCCTTTGCGCTTATTGACAAAACGGTTTTCGAGCAGTACCCTTTGCGCCCCGAAGACTCTGTTTCTCAGGCAGAGCTTAAGTCCTTGCAAAAAAAATCGGATACCGAGCGGGCAAAACAGCGTGCGCTTTATTTTCTTGACCGCGCCGACCAGACCGAAAAGGGGCTTTTTGAAAAGCTCTGCCGTGCGGGGCTTTCAAAGGAGTGCTGTGCCGAGGTAATAGCACGGTTTAAGGAATTGGGGCTTGTGGACGACCGCCGTTTCGCCGAAAACTACACCGAGCGGTGCATTGAAGCAAACCTTTCAAAGCGCGCGATTTACTCAAAGCTTTTGTCAAAGGGTATAAGTTCGGAGCTTGCAAGGTCGGTGCTTGAAAGCACCGAAGCCGATGAGCTTTCGGCAATAAACGCGCTGCTTGAAAAAAAGTACCGCGCAAAGCTTTGTGACGAGCAAAACATAAGCAAGGTTTACGCGGCGCTCGTGCGCAGAGGTTTTTCCTACGGTGCCGTGAGGGAAGCCATAAAAGGCTATTGCGATAAAATCGAATACGGAGAAGAATACTGAATGTATAAGGTAAGCGTGGTATCGTTGGGATGCCCGAAAAACACGGTGGATGCCGAGCGTCTGCTCTATCTGCTCAAATGCGGCGGCTTTGAGGTGGTAAGCGAGCAATCAGAGGCTGATGCCATAATAATAAACACCTGCGCCTTTATTGAGGATGCCAAAAAAGAGGCAATCGAAAATATTTTAGAGGCGGCAAGATATAAAACAGAAGGCAACCTGAAAGCGGTAATCGTTACGGGTTGCCTTGCCGAGCGTTATAGGGACGATGTTACCGAGGAGATTCCCGAGGTTGATGTTTGCGTGGGGATAGGCGCAAACACAGATATTGCCTCCATTGTGAAGGACGCGATAGAGGGCAGGCGCGAAAACCGTTTCGGCGATAAATCCGCCCTTGATCTAAACGGCGAGAGGATACTCGGCGAGTATCCCTTTTCCACATATTTAAAGATTTCGGACGGCTGTGACAACGGCTGTACCTACTGCGTGATACCGAAAATCCGCGGCAGAATGAGGAGCCGCAGTATTGAAGACTGTGTTTCGGAGGCAAAATCACTTGCAAAGCGCGGCGTTAAAGAGCTTACCGTTATAGGGCAGGACACTACCGCCTACGGCACCGATATCTACGGCAGACCGATGCTCACCGAGCTTCTTAAAGAGCTTTGCAAGATAGAGGGTATTCACTGGATAAGAACCCTTTACACCTACCCCGAGCGCATCACCGATGAGTTTCTCGATTTGCTTAAACGCGAGAAAAAGCTCGTAAAATATATAGATATGCCGATTCAGCACGCCGATGATGAGATTTTAAGGCGTATGAACCGCAAAAGCGACCGTGCCTCACTCACGGCGCTTATAAAAAAGATAAGAGAGAAGATACCGGATATCACCCTGCGCACCACCCTGATTACCGGCTTCCCCGGTGAAACCGAGGAACAGTTTGCCTCCCTTGCGGAGTTTGTGAAGGAAATGCGGTTTGACCGGCTCGGCTGCTTTGCCTATTCCGCCGAGGAGGACACCGTTGCGGGCTCTATGGAAAACCAGATACCCGAGCAGGTAAAAATCGACCGCTCGGATAACATTATGGAGCTGCAGATGACGGTTTCCGAGCAAAAGCTCGCAGAAAAGCTCGGCAAAACGGTTGAGGTGCTGATTGAGGGGTATGACGATTACATAAAATGTTACTTCGGCAGAAGCGAAGCCGATGCACCGGATATAGACGGCAAGGTCTTCTTTATGTCGGGCCGCCGCCTAAAAATCGGAGATTTTGTTAAGGTTAAAATATTCGATACGCTCGAATATGATTTGTTGGGAGAGTTGATATAATGAATACACCGAATAAGCTTACAGTCGCGCGAATTATCGCCACGCCGTTCTTTATGGCGGCAATGCTCATAAGCTTCCCCTGTCACTATCTTGTATCGCTGCTGCTCTTTATCGCGGCATCGCTTACCGATATGATAGACGGCAAGCTTGCAAGAAAATACAACCTCGTTACCGATTTCGGCAAGTTTCTTGACCCCCTTGCCGACAAAATGCTCACCACAGCCGCGTTTTTGGGCTTTTTGAGTGTTTATTCAAAGGAAAACTTCGCGGTTTACGGCTGGCAGATAACCGCCATAGTGTTTATCGTTATGTTCAGAGAGTTTATGATAGCTTCTCTGCGGCTTGTAACGGTATCAAGCGGCGGCAAGGTTGTCGCGGCAAATATGTGGGGTAAAGCAAAAACCGTATCCCAGATGCTCGGCATTGTTTTTGCGCTTTTCGCGTTCACTTTGGTTTACGATTTCGGCATCGCGGCTTTAAAACCGGTGTTTGATATAATAATATTCGTGATTTTCTGGGCTTCCGCCGTTCTCTGCGTTATTTCGGGACTCATATACTTAAACGGATGTAAAGGCTACATCAATTCTTCAAAATAAGTTTTAGGGGAGTTCAGGTTTATGTTTGAGCAGATAAGAGAGGACATTAAGGCGGTTAAGGACCGCGACCCCGCCGCAAAAAGCGGCCTTGAAATATTTTTTCTCTACCCCGGCGTTAAGGCGATAAGAATGTACCGCCGCGCCCATAAGGCGTTTTTAAAGGGACACTCCTTTACCGCCCGCCGCATTTCCCAACGTGCGGCACGCAAAACGGGTATAGAGATACACCCCGGCGCCACCATAGGCAAGCGGCTTGTTATCGACCACGGCACCGGCATCGTTATAGGCGAAACCGCCGAGATAGGTGACGATGTGCTTATCTATCAGGGCGTTACACTGGGCGGTACGGGTAAGGATTCGGGCAAGCGCCACCCCACCGTGGGCAACAATGTTATGATAAGCGCAGGCGCAAAGGTTTTGGGCCCCATCACCATCGGTGATAATTCGCGCGTTGCCGCGGGCGCGGTGGTTTTAAAGGACGTTCCGCCCAACTCCACCGTTGTGGGTGTTCCCGCAAAGGTTGTCAGGCAGAACGGCAAAAGAGTACCCGCCGCACCGCTTGACCAGATACATATTCCCGACCCCGTGTGGCAGGAAATCACACGGCTCGAAAAGGAAATAGAAAAATTAAAATCCAAAAATCAGGGAGATTAAAGTATGAAGATTTTCAACACCCTCACCCGTCAGAAAGACGAGTTTGTACCGATAGAGGAGGGTAAGGTAAAAATATATGCCTGCGGCCCCACTGTTTACAACTATATCCATATAGGAAACGCCCGTCCGCTCTGCGTGTTTGATGTTCTCCGCCGTTATCTCGAATGGCGCGGCTATGAGGTTACCTATGTTTCAAACTTCACCGATATAGACGATAAGCTCATCAAAAAGGCAAACGAGGAGGGCATAACCGTTCCGGAGGTTGCCGAAAGGTATATAAAAGAGTTCTGGACGGACGCTACGGGTCTTAACGTTAAAAAGGCCACCGTAAACCCCCGTGCCACCGAGAACATAGACGAGATTATCCGCATAATCTCGGTGCTTTTCGAAAAAGGATACGCCTATAAGGCAGGCAACGATGTTTATTTCCGAGCCAAAAAGTTTTCTTCCTACGGCAAGCTTTCACACCAGCCGCTTGAGGACCTTGAGGCAGGTGCGAGAATAGAGGTAGGCGAAATTAAGGAAAACCCGATGGACTTCTGCCTTTGGAAAGGCGCAAAGGAGGGCGAGCCCTACTGGGAGTCCCCCTTCGGCAAGGGCAGACCGGGCTGGCACATCGAGTGCTCTGCGATGAGCGGCAGATATCTCGGCAAAACCATAGATATCCACTGCGGCGGTCTTGACCTTATATTCCCCCACCACGAAAACGAAATAGCACAGAGCGAGTGTGCCAACGGCTGTGAGTTTTCACATTACTGGATGCACAACGGCTTTATAAATGTTGATAACCGCAAGATGTCAAAATCAAAGGGCAACTTCTTTACGGTAAGAGATGTTGCAAATCTCTACGGCTACGAGCCGATAAGATACCTTATGATTTCCTCGCAGTACCGCGGACCGATAAACTACTCGGTGGATATAATTGAGCAGGGCAAAAACGCACTTGAGCGGCTTTACACCTGCCGCGACAATATAGACTTTGCGCTTAAAAACGCTCCCGAGGGCGGCGATGCCCCCGAGTTTATCGCTCAGCGCAAAAACGAGTTTATCGAGGCTATGGAGGACGATCTAAACACCGCGGATGCGCTTGCCGCACTTTTCTCGCTTGTAAGAGATATCAACACACTTTTGGCAAACGGCGGAAAACGCGGCGAAATCACCGCCTGCGCAAACGCTTTTGACGAGCTTTGCGGAGTTTTGGGACTTGTTTACAACCGCAAAACCGAAAATCTTGATGATGAGATAGAACAACTCATCGCCGAACGCACAGCGGCGCGCAAGAATAAGGACTTTGCCACCGCCGATGCCATTCGCGACCGTCTTAAGGAAATGGGTATCGTGCTTGAGGATACTCCGCAGGGTGTTAAATGGAGCAGGGTATAAAAAGAGAGCCTATAGGAAACGGTAAATATATATACGTTTCCGCTCATCACACCTTCGGCACCGATGCGGTACTGCTTGCCGATTTCTGTAAGGTAAAGCAAAACGCAAGGTTTGTTGACCTCGGCACCGGCTGCGGAATAATCGCTTTTCTCATAAAGCGCGATTTTGAAAACACCGAGGGCTTTGGTGTGGATATATCAAAAGAGGCAATCTCCCTTGCCGATATGTCGGTTGAAAATCAGTTCTCTGATATAAGCTTTATAAACTCCGATTTAAAACAGCTTAAAGGAAAGCTTGATTTCGGAAGCTTTGACCTTGTTGTGTGCAATCCGCCCTATAAGGCATCGGGCGCGGGGCTTTTAAATGCCGACAGCATCACCGAGGCGGCGCGGCACGAAACCGCCTGCACCGTTGAGGATATAATAAAGGTGAGTGCAAAGCTGCTTAAAACAAGCGGTAAGCTCTGCCTTTGCCAACGTCCCGAGCGGCTTGCCGAGATTTTATCGCTGATGCGCGAAAATAAAATCGAGCCTAAGAGACTGCGCCTTGTGTGTCAGCGCGAGGGTGAAAAGCCGTGGCTTTTTCTTGCCGAGGGCAGTCGCTGCGGCAACACGGGGCTTGTTATCGAGCCTCCGCTTTATATCGAGCAAAGCGGCGCTTTGTCCGATGAGATGAAAAAAATATACGGTCCTTACAAACAGGGGCATTGAAACAAGTCAAAGGAGGTGCGGTATGGCAGGCAGGCTTTATGTTGTGGGTACACCCATAGGCAACCTTGAGGATTTTTCACAAAGGGCGGTAAGAATACTCGGCGAGGTGGATTTTATCGCCGCCGAGGATACGCGTGTTACCCTTAAGCTTTTAAATCATTTCGGCATAAAAAAAGAGCTTGTTTCGTATTTTGAGCATAACAAGGCGCAAAAGGGCGAAATGCTTATAAACCGCATACTTTCGGGCGAAAATGCCGCCATTGTGACCGATGCCGGTATGCCCTGCATATCCGACCCCGGTCAGGAGCTTGTTGACAGCGCGCATAAAAACGGTATAATAGTAGAGTCGGTTCCGGGGCCCTCGGCACTCGTTACAGCGCTTGCGATATCAGGTGTTGCTTCGGGCAGGTTTTGTTTTGAGGGCTTTTTATCGGTAAACAAAATCAGCCGCAAGGAGCATTTAAGCAGTATTAAAAACGAGCCGCGCACCCTCATTTTTTATGAGGCACCGCACAAGCTTCAAAAAACCCTTGCCGATATGCTCGATGTGTTGGGCGACCGCAACATTGCGCTTTGCAAGGAGCTTACAAAGCTTCACGAAACGGTTGTGCGCACCACCTTTTCAGAAGCGCTTGAAGCCTTTAAGCAATCTCCGCCAAAGGGCGAATATGTGCTGATAATCGAGGGCGCAAAGGAAACTCGGACAAGCTATACCTTAGAGGATGCCGTTTATATTGCAAAAAAGCTTGCCGACTCGGGTATGGGCGTTTCGGCGGCGGCAAAGGAAGCCGCGGCTCAAACGGGCATTAAAAAAGGCGATATATATAAAAACATTTTATGATTTCAATAATAAAAAAAGACGGAATCCGCACTGAAAACAGGATTTAGGACCGGTGATAAATATGGACGAGAAAAACGAATACGGATTTAATTTTAATTTTGATGAAAGTAAGTTTGACGGTGAAAAAGATGACACCCCCGCTTACGAGGATATAAGCTCAACCTCCTCGCACGGCGCACCTTATGAGGATATCTCCTCATCCTCCGCAAGCTTTGTTCCGATGAGCGGATATTCCTCGGCGGGCAAGCACTCGGCAGAGCCCGAAAAAAGTGTATACAAGGTAATAAACTCCATAAACAACGCTTGGCATAAAAAAAGCGCAGGCGTTCGCGCGCTGTTTACCGTTCTTATAATTTTAGCGGTGCTTGGCGTTAATTTCCTTATCTGGCGGTTTCCGCCCTTCCATGTGGGCTACCGCGGAAGAACCTTTTTATCGGCGTGGACATTGCTTGTAACCGACCTTGCGGTCTTTTTCTCAATAGCGTGGAAAAAGCGCTCGTTGCAAAACGCACTTGCAACCTTTACCGCCGTGCTTATGTCGGCTGTTATTATTGCAACCTCGGTTCTGTGGAACCAAACCAACAAGCTTTTCTTTAACTATAACCCAAGCATAAACATAAAGACCGAGCAGATAGATAAAAGAATAATAAACATCGCCCTTTTCGGTATAGACACACGAAGCCCCGATGTTTTCGAGGGACTTTCGGACAGTATAATGATTTTAAGTCTTAACACCGAAACCAAAACGGTAAAGGTTATCTCGGTTATGCGTGACAGCTTTGTGCCTATTATCGCAAACGGCAAAACAACCTACGGCAAGATAAACACCGCCTATTCAAAGGGCGGTCCCGAGGCGGCCATCAAAACGCTGAACAACGCATTCGGTCTTGATATTTCGGAGTATGCCACCGTAAACTTCTTCGGTATGGTGGATATTATCGACGCGGTGGGCGGAATAGACGCCACCATCACCGACGATGAGCTCGCATGGAAAGGCTCGGGCCACCCCAATCTCAACAACGCGATGGACGAAATCTGTGCCGCCAAAAAGCTCTCCGCAGCCAAGTACCACATTAAAAAATCAGGCCCTCAGCATTTAAACGGTGTTCAGGCGGTTGCCTATGCGCGCGTGCGCAACTGTACGAGCATTTGGGGCACTACCAACGACTACGGCCGTACCGACCGTCAGCGTTACGTTATGGAACAGCTTTTCAATAAAGCCACAAAGATGAGCAAGTCGGATTACACCCGTCTTGCGACCTCTCTTATCCCCTGCACCGAAACAAGCCTTGATATTGATAACATTTTAAGTCTTGCTTTCTCGATACTGCTTAAATCCCCCACCTTTGAGCAGTTCCGCGTTCCGCAGAACAGCAGCGAAATGAACTTTGTTATGTCCAACTCCCCGCAGGGCTACGGCAGTGTGGTTTACTATGATATAAACTATGTTGCCCGCCTTATCCACGGCGTTATCTATGATAATATGACCATTGAGGAGTTTGTTGCCAAAAACGGCATACAGAAAAACGACTGGTTTAAGGCGATAGGCGGTAAAGGAGGAAGCTCGGTAAGCACCTCCGCTAAGGTCGACGATACCGAAAGCGGCGATACCGATAACACCGATTCCGAGCCGCCACATTCAGAGCAGACCTCCTCGGACAGCGGCACCGAAAAACCCAACCCGTCCGACACGCCGGACTCCTCCGAAAAGGAGACCCCGTCTGACGATGAGGGCGGTAACGACAGCAGTACCGAAAGCAAAACCGAAGGTGATACCGAAAGCGATACCAAACCGGAGGAAACCGACTGATATGTCCTGCTGTGAAAACTGCTCAAACTATCTTTACGATGATGAAAACGAAACCTATTTCTGCAACGTAAATCTTGATGAGGACGAAATGTACCGCTTTTTATCGGGCAGTACCAAAGCCTGCCCGTATTTTGATTTTTACGATGAATACAAAATAGTGCGCAAGCAAAATTAGGCAAAGGAGTGTTTTGGTGTTTTATGTTTATCTCGTGGCTTCAGCCGCGCTGATTCCGATTATAAACAACTTTAAAAATATACTCCGCCAGCCGTATTCGTGGTATCTTGTGCCGCTGCTTTTTATCGGCTTTTTTGTGGGGTTTGTTATTATTCACGCGGCGGTTTTTGCGGTGTGGACACTTCTTGTTAACGTTAACAAGCCGCAAACAAAGCCGGCTGCTTGCTACCGCAAAACGGTAACCTCCACCCTGCGTCTTGCGATGAAGCTTGCGCGCGTTAAAATACATGTGAGCGGTGCCGAAAAGCTGCCCGAAAACGAACACGTTATGCTCGTATCCAATCATATAGACGATACCGATCCGGCGATTTTTCTTGCGGCATTGCCCGAGCTTGAGCTCGGCTTTATCGCAAAAAAGGACGTTTACACCGAAATGAAGTTCGTTGCAAAGGCAATTCACCGCCTTTGCGGATACCCGATAGACCGCGAGCACGACCGCGAGGCGGCAAAAACGGTTATAAAAGCGGTATCAAATATTAAAAACGGACTTTCGGGCATCGGCATTTTTCCGGAGGGCAAGGTTTCTGTCACAAAGGAGCTTTTGCCGTTTAGAAACGGCGCTTTCAAGATAGCAACGAGAAGCGGCGCAAAGGTTGTTGCCTGCACCGTTTGGGGCACCCCGAAAATCCTGAAAGAGCTTTTTTTCCGCCGCACCGATATTTATCTTGATATCTTGGCGGTCGTTGACCCCAAGGACTATGAAAACACTTCAGACCTCGGCGACCACCTTTATGAAATCATGAAGCAAAAGGTGGATTTTTACCGTAACGGGGAATTACAAAGCTGATAAAAACGCACAGCACCGCAGGCCTTTCGGTCTGCGGTGCCGTGGTATGGGGATGAATATGGCTTTGCGGGTTTTAATTCCCGCGCCTTTATAAAAACCGATACGCCTTTAAGGGGACAAAAAAGGCTTTTCGGTCTTTAACAGATTTTGAGCTGCCGCGCGCTTTCCTCGGCGGCTTCTTTTTCTATTCTCACCTTGTATTCAATATATCTTTTTGTTTCGTTGCGGCTGGATTTTGCATCTATCCCTCCGAGGTTAAGCGTTTTTACAAGCTTTGTAAGACTGTTTGCAAAAAGTCTTTCATCGGAAATCGCCGCTTTCCTTAACGGCTTTTCCTTTTTAAACTCCACCCTCACGCAGGGCGGCTCGGGTAAAAAGCTTTCGCTTTTTGAAAGTCCCGCCCTTTCGTTCATCTCGCGCACGCTGAGGCCTTCTTTGATAACGCTGTCAAGCAACGCATCGCGCTTTTCCTCGCCTACCGCAAGCAACGATATCGCATGATGCTCCGAAAGTCCTGCCGAAAGTATTTTATGCCGCTGTGACGGTGAAAGCCTTAATATCCTGAGCTTGTTGCAAAGAGTAGCCTTGTTCATACCGAGCCTGCACGCAAGCTCGCTTTGTGAAAGCCCCGTTGTTTTAAGCAGGGTGTCAATAGCCCTTGCCGTTTCAAAGAAATCAAGGTCGCTGCGCTGGAGGTTTTCGGTAAGACAGTATATCGCGGCGCTTGTGTCATCGGTGTTATGAAGCACGCAGGGCACCCTGCGAAGTCCCGCCATTTTGGCGGCGCGCAGTCTTCTTTCCCCCGCGATAAGCTCATAGGTGCCTCCGCCGCGCGTGCGCACCGTGAGCGGTTGGATTATGCCGTTTTTCGCAATACTCTCCGAAAGCGAGCTCAGCGAAAGCTCATCAAAGTTACTGCGCGGCTGATACGGGCTCGGGTATATCTGTGAAGGCTTGAGCATAAGTACCTTGCCTTTTGTTACAGTGTGCATGCCTGTCCCTCCCTTGCAAATAAATTATTACTGATTTTTTCCGCTTTGTAAAGCTTTTTCGGTCGGGTGATTTCGGCATAAAAAAATAAAAAGCGCCTTATTTTAAGGCGCTTTTTGCTATCTTTTGATTGTTTCGCGGGTATTTTGGTAAGGTTTGCGATATTTTTTTTGAAATTATAAAGGCACGTTGCTCTCCACCGGTCAGCGTTTCGTAAAAAACCGAGGGCTTTTCGCAGCCCAACAGCTTATATACATTCTGCGCCGCGTCGGTTTCCTCCTTTGCCGAGGCACCCTTCATCGCAACGAAAGAGCCGCCCTTTTTCACAAGCGGAATACAGTATTCGCAAAGCACGTTAAGGTTTGCCACCGCCCGCGCCGTTGCTATATCAAACCGCTCGCGGTACCTTTTATCCTGCCCTGCCGACTCCGCCCTCATGTGCACCGTTTCGGCTTCAAGTCCTACTTTACATAAAACCTCATCAAGAAACAAGAGCCGCTTGTTAAGTCCGTCAAGCAATGTGAGGTTTATATCGGGACGCGCAATTTTAAGCACCATACCGGGGAAGCCCGCGCCGGTGCCCACATCTATCACCGAAGCGCCCTTTTCTACTGTTGTGTTCTTGAAAAACAGCAGGCAGTCGAAAAAGTGTTTATAAAGTATTTCCTGCGGCTCGGTTATGGCGGTGAGGTTTATTTTTTCGTTCCACTCAAGCAGCATGTTGCCGTAGACGGTAAGCCTTTCGGTTATGTCATCAGTTAACATAATACCAAAGCTTTCACACTGCTTCCGTATCTTTTCAAACTCGAAATCTACCATACTTTACTCCGTTTTAAGATTTATGAGCAGCACCGAAATATCGGCAGGGCTCACTCCCGATATCCGCGATGCCTGACCGATATTCTGCGGCCTTACCTTTTTAAGCTTTTCCACCGCTTCAAGGCGCAATCCGTAAACCTTGTCATAATCGATATCCTCGGGGATTTTACGGTTTTCAAGCCTTAACATTTCCGCAATCTGCGCATTTTGTCTTGCTATATATCCCTCATATTTTATCTCGGTTTCAACCTTTTCGCATATATCCGCGGAAAGCTCGGGGCGGTTTTTATCAAACGGCTTTAAATCATCATACTTTACCTGCGGCCGCTTTATAAGGTCGCTCAGGCGCACACCCGTTGTAAGCGGCGCCGTACCCAAGGACTCGAGCAGCTTGTTAAGCTCTTTATCGGGCGGCAAAAAGGTTGATTTCACCCTTTCGGTTTCCGCCTCCTTAAGCGCTTTTCTTTTTAGGTATTTTTCGTATTCTGCGTCACCCAAAAGACCGATTTCGTGACCCTTTTCCATAAGTCGCTCGTCGGCGTTATCCTGCCGCAATACAAGACGGTATTCGCTCCTTGAGGTCATCATACGGTAGGGGTCTGAGCAACCCTTTGTTACAAGGTCGTCTATGAGCGTTCCGATATAGCTTGACGCACGCGACAGCACAAAGGGCGCTTCCCCTTTTATCTTTCTTGCGGCGTTGATGCCTGCCATAAGTCCCTGCGCCGCCGCCTCCTCGTAACCCGAGGAGCCGTTAAACTGTCCTGCGCCGTAAAGTCCCGAATAATCCTTTATTTCAAGTGTGGGGAGCAGGCAAAGCGGGTCTATACAGTCATATTCAATCGCGTATGCATTGCGCATTATTTTAACGTTTTCAAGTCCCTTTATGGTGCGGTAAAAGGCAAGCTGTACCTCCTCGGGAAGCGAGGAGGACATTCCCTGCAAATACATCTCCTCGGTGTTTTCGCCGCAGGGCTCTATAAAGAGCTGGTGGCGTTTTTTGTCCGCAAAACGCACAATCTTGTCCTCGATAGAGGGACAGTACCTCGGGCCCACGCCCTCTATAACACCCTGATAAAGCGGCGAACGGTCAAGGTTTTTAAGTATTATTTCCTTTGTTTTATCATTTGTGTAGGAAATGTGGCAAACCACCTTGTTTTCGGGGTTTTGCTCGGTGGAATAGCTGAACGGCACCGTTTCGCCGTCCCCCTGCTGAACCTCAAGCCCGCTGAAATCTATGCTCGATTTAAGCGCGCGTGCGGGTGTGCCGGTTTTAAAGCGGCGCAGCGGCAGTCCCATTTCCCTTAAGCAGTGTGAAAGCTCGGTTGCGGGAATGTTGCCGTCCGGCCCCGACTCGTAGTTTACCTCGCCTATATAAACCCTGCCGCCCAAAAATGTGCCTGTGGCAATAATAACGCTCTTGCAGGTAAAATCCGCGCCGAGCCTTGTTACGCAGTGCCAACTGCCGTTTTCTTTGTAAATCCTTACTATCTCAGCCTGCTTTAAATCGAGATTTTCCTGAAGCTCCACCGTGTGCTTCATATACTCGCTGTAGGCTCTGCGGTCTATCTGGGCGCGCAGAGAATACACCGCCGGCCCTTTGCCGCGGTTAAGCATACGGCTTTGGAGTGTGTTTTTATCCGCAGCCTTGCCCATTTCGCCGCCGAGCGCGTCTATCTCACGCACAAGGTGACCCTTTGCCGTGCCGCCTATTGACGGGTTGCAGGGCATATTTCCGATAAAATCAAGACTTGTTGTGAACATAACGGTTTTTATACCGAGCCTCGCGCCCGCAAGCGCCGCCTCGATACCTGCGTGGCCGCCGCCTATTACCGCTATGCCGTAATCTCCTGCGTTATATTCGGGTATCATTTTTCTACTTCCCTATACAAAATCTTTCAAACACACGGTCGCAAACCTCATCGGTAACCCTGCCGCCCGTAAGCTCAAGCAGAGCCGCCACCGCATCGTCAAGACAAACACCCACCGCGTCAAGCGTAACGCCCGACTTAAGCGCCGCCGCCGCTTCTTTCGTTGCCGCAATCGCGCGCTTTGCGGTGTTTAACTGCCTTTCGGTTATAAGCACCGTCTCGTTTTCACCGAGCGGCACCTTTATCGCCATATTTTTTATCTCGTCACAGAGCAGATCAACACCCGTGCCGTCCTTTGCGCTTATCATTACCGTTTTACAGCCCTCAAACGGTTTTATGTCAACCTCGTTTTTAAGGTCGGACTTGTTCAGCACCACAATGCTTTTTTCTTTGTCAAGAGAGGAAAGCACCTTTTTATCGTCATTATCAAGCGGGGAGGACATATCAAAAACGGCAAGCACTATATCACAGTTTTTACCGCGCTCTATCGCCCTTGAAACGCCCATTTTCTCGACCGTATCCTCGGTTTCCCTTATCCCCGCCGTATCGGCGAGATTTAAGGTGATGCCCGATATGTTTACGGTGCTTTCGATAACATCGCGCGTTGTTCCGGCGATATCGGTAACAATAGACCTTTCGCTTTTTGAAAACACGTTCATAAGGGTGGACTTGCCGACATTGGGCTTGCCCAAAATCGCGCAGTCGATACCCTCGCGGATTATTCTGCCGCTGTCAAACCCCGAAATAAGACGGTTAAGCTTATCTGTTGCTTCCTTTAACAGCGCCGAAAAGTTTTCGGGATTTAGGTTTTCTATATCCTCATCGGGAAAATCGGAATATGCGGCTATTGACGCCGCGGTTTCAAGCAATCGGTCAAGCACGCCGCCGATTTCGGAAGAAATCGCGCCGTCAAGCGCCTTTCGGCTCTGGCGGAGTGCCGCATCGTTTTTCGCGTTTATTATACTTATTACGCTTTCCGCTTTGGTAAGGTCCATTTTGCCGTTTAAAAAGGCGCGCTTTGTAAACTCGCCCGCGCCGGCGCTCACAGCGCCGCAATCAAGCAGGCAGCGGAGTGCTTTTTTGGTGACGAGCGTGCCGCCGTGCACCGTTATTTCCACCACGTCCTCCCCCGTATAGCTCTTGGGGGCGCGGAAAACGAGCGCCACGCAGTCGTCTATTACCTCATCGCCCGACCGTAACTCGCCGTAGGCGGCCTCGTATCCGCCAAACGATAAAAGACTTTTATTTGAAAACGGCTTAAAGCACTTATCGGCAATTTCTATCGCCTTTTCACCCGAAACGCGTATCATACTCACACCGCCCGTACCGAGGGGTGTGGATATTGCCGCTATCGTTTTTTCACCCATTTTGCCGCCTTCCTTCTTATATAAATGCTCTTGTTTGCCTATTGTATCACATTATGTCGGCTTTTACAAGATAAACACACACGGTTTTGCTTGACAAATCCGCAAATCGGCGGTATCATATCCTTGTAAACTCGAGGACGAAAGATATGGTTTCGGTTTTTCTTTTAAAGAGAAAGGGCGGTTGGTGCAAGCCCTCAAAAGAAGCTCCGTTGCTGCTCCTTTTATCAGAGGCGCCCGAAAGGGACGGTCGGTCAGACTCCGTTAAAGGTCTTTAAGGTGTGGCTTATGCCGAACACGGGTGGTACCGCGGATTTTAAAGTTCGTCCCGAGGATTTTCCTCGGGACTTTTATTTTAGGGAGGATTTTTATGAAATTAGAGATTTTGAAGCTTTTGTCAAGAAACGCGCGCTATTCGGTAGCAGACCTTGCAAAGATGACCTCGCTTTCCGAAAAGGAGGTTAAGTCGCTTGTCTTTGAGCTTGAGTCCGAGGGCCTTATCAAGGGCTATAAGGCGGTTGTTGATTGGGACCGCCTTGAAAACGCCGAGGTTTCGGCGATAATCGAGCTTAAGGTGGTGCCCAAGGCGGATTTGGGCTTTGAGGAGGTTGCCGAAAAGATATCCTCTTTTAAGGAGGTTGAATCGGTATACCTTATGTCCGGCGCGTATGACCTTAACGTTGTGGTAAGGGCGAAGACACTTCAGGCTGTTGCAAACTTTGTTTCAAAGGAGCTTGCCACAATAGACTCGGTTACCTCCACCGCAACCCATTTTGTTATGCGCCGCTATAAGGAGCTTGACATTCCGCTTTTTGAAAAATCCGACGACAGGGAGCAGTTTTTGTTATGACACCCGATTATTCCCTTATTTTAAACCCAAAGGTGACCGAAATAAAGCCCTCGGGCATAAGAAAGTTTTTCGATATCGCCGCCACCATGAAAAACGTGATATCCTTGGGTGTGGGCGAGCCGGATTTCCAAACGCCTTGGTCGGTGCGGAAAGCGGGTATCACTTCGCTTGAACGCGGCAGAACGAAATACACCTCAAACTCCGGTCTTATGGAGCTTCGCAGCGCAATATGCGGCTACACACAAAGGCAGATAGGCGTATCCTACGACCCTGCCGCCGAAACACTTATTTCGGTGGGCGGCAGCGAGGCGATAGACGCCGCGATAAGAGCGGTCGTGTCACACGGTGACGAGGTTATTATCCCCCAGCCCTCCTATGTGTGCTACGAGCCTATAACCGTGCTCGCGGGCGGTACCCCCGTTATAATCGAAACAAAAGCGGAGGATAGCTTTAAGCTTACCAAAAAACAGCTGCTTGATGCCATTACCGATAAAACAAAGGCACTTATTCTGCCCTTCCCCTGCAATCCCACGGGCGCGATTATGGAAAAGGAAGACCTTGAGGAAATAGCGCAAGTGCTTTCGGATAAGAACATTCTCGTTATTTCGGACGAAATATATTCCGCCCTCACATTCGGCGGCAAAAAGCACGTTTCGATAGCCTCGATAGAGGGTATGAAAGAGCGCACGGTGGTTGTAAGCGGCTTTTCAAAGACCTTTTCGATGACCGGCTGGCGGCTTGGGTATGCCTTAGGTCCCGCCCCGATAATAAAGCAAATGACCAAAATCCATCAGTTTGCCATAATGTGCGCGCCCACCACCTCACAGTACGCCGCTATTGAGGCACTCAATAACTGTGATGACGCGGTAGAGAGTATGCTCCGTGAATACGACCGCCGCAGAAAGCTTATGGTAGGCACCTTTAACGAAATGGGGCTTACCTGCAAAAATCCGCGCGGCGCTTTCTATGCTTTCCCCGATATCCGCTCAAGCGGACTTTCAAGCGATGAGTTCTGCGAAAGGCTCTTAAAGGAAAAACAGGTCGCTTTGGTGCCGGGCACGGCATTCGGAAAGGGCGGCGAGGGCTTTGTGCGAGCCTCATATTGTTACTCCGCCGAGCATATCATAGAAGCCTTAAGGCGAACAAAAGAGTTTCTTGATGAGTTAAAGTAAAAAAAACAGCCCGAATGCCGAGTGTCCTAAAGGATACTCGGCAACGAAATAAATCCCTTTCGGGATTTGTGAAATATCCTTCGGATGTGAAATACGCCTGCGGCGTGTGAAATGCTCTGCGGAGCGTAGGGATTTATTTCATTTCACATTGCGAAGCAATATTTCACAATTGCTATGCGATTATTTCACATTTGCCTTAAGGCAAATATTTCACTTAAAACACCAACTGAGCAGAAAAACAGGCTGATTTGTTTGTCAGCCTGTTTCCTTTTAACTAAGTGCGCACTTATAAGCAAAAACCGGCTGATAAATAAAATCAGTCGGTTTTTTTATTCAAAACGGACAAAATATGCAAAAAATAGGAAAAAGCGAGGAAAAATTCAGCTTTTTCTATTGACTTTTGATCGGTTTATAAGTTATAATATAATAAATTTGGGAAGAAAAATCAAAAAAAGGAGGAATATTTATGAAAAAGAGAATTTTGAGTTTTGTGCTTTTCCTTGCATTGTGTTTGTCGTTGCTCCCCGCGGGGGTCGTGTCTGCGGCGGACGGATACGGCATCTGGGTCAACGGCGAAGAATTTACGAGCACAATAACGGAGATCAAATGCGGAGACGGAACGGCAACGCTTGCAGATAACGGCGACCGCTACACGCTGACGCTGGATCATGCGACGATCACCAAGAACAAAGTGAATAGGGCGATTTATGTCGTGAAG
>JAZUGP010000077.1:0-37497 GCA_045641225.1 Acutalibacteraceae bacterium | reverse complement strand
CATAAAGAACGAAACTGACGGCAAGGTACTTAAATCCGTTGCGCCGGCACAGGGCTTTTTCCCTGCCGACATTGACGAGGAGGCATCCACGATCACCGGCCCTCCCAAAACCGCTGTAGGAACCGACAGGGTTGAGGTGCTTGATTTCGACAGAAAAGTATTCGAAGGTCCTCAAGAGCCCGATGACGAGCCCGAAGAAGACCCCGGAGAAGACCCCGGAGAAGACCCCTCTACCTATCCCGAGAAGATGTTCAAGATCACTTCGGTTGAAGGCAGTGATGCGCTTACCTTCTGGGTAAGCGACGGTCTCGGAACAGCAGGACACACCTGCACCATCACAATGCGTCAAAAGGGTGTTGACGAGGTAAGAGTGTTGTCCAGCGGATACGGTTATCACGATTCTCAGTTTGAAAACGTTCCCACAACCGTAACAAAGAAGGGTAACTTCTATACTTACACATTCACCTCGGTAAACGAAGGCTATATGGCTGCGATGTTTACCCCCGGTGCGGCAGGCAGCGTGGCATACCTTGCCGACATCACAATAAAGGACGAAACAGCAAACAAAGTGATAAAAGCCGTTCAGCCCGCACAGGGTTGGTGGCCTTGCGATATCGATGAGTTTGCTACTTGCATTACCGGCGCTCCCAAAACCGTTGCCGGAACCGACAGGGTTGAGGTGCTCGATTTCGATATCAATGCGTTTAAGAATCCTGAGGAAGCAGGAGACGTAACCTGCGATTTCAACAGCGGCTCATACGTTATAAATACGAAGAGCGCAAATCAGACTCACTACAGCATTGATGCGGCTGCCGGTACCTCCGGTTCGGCTTGCCTTAAGCTCAGCACCTCAGGCGCAATAACAGATCCCGCCTTTGGCTTTATGATCGGCAATTACGGAACCACCACACCGCTTACCAACAACGCGGTTTACAAGGCTACCTTCAAGGCAAAAGCCACCAAGGCCTGCAGCCTTGACTATGCTGTTTTCACCGCAAGAGATTACAACTCCGGTGCAGCAAGAAACGACACATCCAATGCATATAAGGATGCTAAGAACAACACCTGCTACTATGGCAGAGGCAACACTGCGGCTGTTACCACCGCTTGGCAGGAATTCTCTTGCTACTTCACCGTACAGAGCTACGTTATTAACGGAATTGAATACACAAGACCGCACTTCTATATCGTTAACAGAGACACCGATCTCCTTGAAAATACCATCTACTTTGATGATTTCAAGCTTGAGAAGGTAGAAAACGCAACAGCGTTTGTTTCCGGCGATAAGATTGAAAACTATCAGGTTAAGATCGCTCCTCAGGTGGGCGCAGGCACCGATGCTGTTGTTGCTCCCAATACCGTAGAGCGTCCCGATTTCGTCTTTAACGGTTGGTACACCGATGCGGCACTCACAACACCGTTCACAAGCGGCACGATAGCCGACACACCTGTTCTTTATGCTAAGTTCACCATGGGCGCGGCTAAGAAGAGCTTCCAGAACCCCTCGCTTGATGAGTACGACGTGATTTCCTACACCAATGTTTGGGATAAGTATGAAGACTTTGATTCCGATGCATTCAAGACAGAAGGCGTTGCAGGCGATAACAACACCGCAAACGCAGGCTATATCAAGGCCGATGCACCCGACGGTATGGGCGGAGCTTATATCCTTGCAAACAATATTCCTTCCATGTCCAATGCGGCAGGTCTCCCGACTATAAGACTTACCAATAAGGACGGTACACCGTTTAAGGCAATCAAGGGTCAGCGCTATGAAATCAGCTTTGATTATTTCACCTTCGGCAGTTCCGATGCTCATTCTTATATAACCGTTTACGCGGGTGACAGCACAGTAAAGAGTCCGCTTACCAATACACGTATGGCTCGTAAGGAAGCGCACGGCAACGATTCGAGAAAACGCACCTTCACAATGTGCGAAGAAGCAACTAAGGATGGTTACTTCTACATCACCTTCGGCACCCGTGAGTCATTTGAAGGCTCACCACAGGAGCACTATTGCTTAATAGGCTCTATCACGGTTAAGGCTGACGATGACATCAGAAAGATCGAATATAAGATTGCTGACGGCTTAGGCGGCAAGAAGCTTGAATCTTATGCTACCGGCTTTGATGTTCAGTATGACTTTGCAGGCGCCGAGGCAAGAAGATTCGGTATCAGACCTGTTGCGGGCCAGAGATTTGTGGGCTTCTATGAAGACGATGCCTGCACTATCCCCTGCACAGACTATACCCTCTTCAAGAGCACCGACAGAGTGATCTATGCCAAGTATGCTCCCACAAGCTATGAGACCCTTTCGGATTTCACCAATCCGATAACGCTTGATTTCGAAACCTCTCCGCAGTTCGATATCGACCTGCTCTATTGGAACCACAGACTTATGTCACAGGATTCCCGTGACCGTTACATAGTTGAGAACAACTATATTGCAAACGATCCCGAGAATGCCCACAGCGGCAGCGGTTATCTCCGCATAGTTGATGACCTCTCATATAGTTACGGACTCAAGGGTATTGTTATGTACGATAAGAACAACCCGTCCGGCGTTATGATGCTTGCGCCGAACACCTCATATCATCTTACCGCTATGGTTAAGTATGAGGACGATGCGAAGATTCCGGCACTCAAGTTCTGGTGGTTCAATCCCAGCGGTACCGATATTTACAATCCAATCACAAGAGAATATAATTATAACCTCTCCGGCAAGAACACTGATCCGGAAGGCTATGTTCCGCTTGATCTTACCTTCACAACAGGCAGCAAGGCGTGCGGCTTTGCTATCGGTGCGGTTTATCTTGCCGAGCAGAATGTTTACATCGACGATGTAACCGTTACAAAGCTTAACCCCTGCACCCTTACCTTCAACACAGGTATTGCACCTGCAATGGAAGGTGAAGGCATCACTGATAACAAGATGACCACTCTGCCCTACACCATCATGGACGATCCCGGATATTCATATGTCGAAGGATACGACTTTGAAGGTTGGTTCTTAGATCCCGAATTCACCAAGCCCTTCAACTTCGAAACAGACTACATCTACGGTGATACCACCCTTTATGCTAAGTATGTTGTGGAAGACGAAGAGGAAGCTGAAGAAGAGGACGACAACACACCCGAATATAAGGAAGTTCAAATAACCAAAACGGTTAACGAGAAGGTTCTTATTGAGGATGACGATGAAAATACCGAGACCGAGGCATTCGATTTCGGTACAGCACCCGCAATTAAGAAGGGTAAAGCAGCCGACAAGGCAGACACCGATAAGGTAGACGCCGATGAGGAAAGCTCCGGCTTCAATCCTCTCTGGGTTGTAATTCCCGCCGCCGTGGTAGTTTTAGGCGCTGCACTGGTGGTAATATTGGTAGCCCGCAAAAAGAAAGGTTAAGGGGGCAAAATAAATGAAAAAGAATATAGTTAAACTGTTTTGCTTGTTCATTGTTGCCGCGATGTTACTTTCCGGCTGCGGTGAAGCTGCATCAAAAGAAAAGACCCCGACCGGCGGCAAAGTTGCCGCCGATCCCCAGGCGGTTGTGGCTTTCCAGCCCACACTCGATGTTGACGGTGAAAAGGTAGTTGCTTTCAACGAAATCAACTCTGCAGTTACCGCCGATAAAAAGGCAAACACATTAGATAAGCTTGATGATACCAACTGGTGCCTCCTCCGTCAGGAGGGGGCCGAGTGGGAGCAGCCCGCGGTTTACGACCTTGGCAAATGGCACAACGGCGATAAGACCGCAGACAGCAAGCTTCTTGCTTATTCCTTCAACAAAAGCGGAAGCATCGCTCTTATGTGCTACAATAAGGACAAAGTTGCCCTTAAAGCCATAGGCAATGAAAGCTTCCCCGCAAGCGGTGTTCTGCTCGCTTCTTCAGGCGATAAGCAGATAGGCCTCTGCTATGTTGCAGATGCCGATGCAACCGTTACAATTCCGGAAGGCACCCTTACCGCGCTTGACTCGGTAGGCGGCGTTGCCACCAATTTCCTTGATTCGTCTGACGGCTCCGTTCGTACCGTATCGGTTAAGCTTCTTGTTAACGATAAGGTTCTTTGGAGTGACGTTATGGGTAATCAGGCAGCTGAGGACGGCTCCGCTGTTTCAACCCTTACCTATCCTGAGTTTGCCGACCTCTCCTTAAAGGAAGGCGACATAGTTTCGTTCTCCATTCAGCTTAACGGCACCGCTGCCGAAGCTGACTATACCGAGGGCGAGGATACTCCCTCAGGTCCTAAGTATAAGACCGTTAAGAGAACCGTTACCGAAACAGAGTATCAGGAAATTCCGAAGACTCCCACAATCAAGGCGGTTACCGGTTATGATTCAACCTTCCGCATTGTTTATCCTGCAAATGCAAGCGCCACACTCGAAAAGTCCGCAATGGCTTTAAGACGTGACCTTGAGCTTCTCATTAATGCGTCTGTTGAGATGTATGACGACAGCGAAGAGCGTCAGGGCAACGAAATCCTTGTTGGCGAGACCAACAGAGCTGCATCAGGTGATGCTTACAGCAGACTTCGCGGTTACAGAACAAACTGTGCAAACGACTTTGCGATTACCATGACCGCAAATCAGGATATAACCGTTGCGGCAGGCTCACAGTATGCACTTGATAATGCTATTGAGTACCTTCTCAAAAACGTAATCGTAAGCGATAAGAATAAGATACCCACCAATCTTGATTATGTAAGCAGACCCACTGTGGGCAACATTACCATAGGCGGTAAAAAGGCTACAGAGTACGTTATCCGTACCGAGCAGTATCCGTCACTCGTTGCCAAGAGAGCTGCTGTTGCACTTCAGGATTACCTCATCACCGCAGGCGGTGTTGAGGTTGCGGTTGAAAACGATCAGACTACCACCGCAAGCGAAATCCTTGTGGGTCTCACCACCCGTTCTGTCGGCGCTGAGATCTTTAAGGATAAGAGCCTTGACTTTGTAAAGGATTATGACCCTGAAGATTTCAATGTATTCTTCAAGGACGGCAAGCTCTTTGTTGAGGCAGGCAGTGACTATGCTGCAAACTATGCGGTAGTTCAGCTTATCAACAAGCTTAAGAGTGACGGAGCTCTTGCTTCAACCTACACCAATAAGGGCTCGGTTGACAAGAAGGCTTATGAGATGACCGACGGTTACTCCTATGCTTGGGGCGATGAGTTCTATGATACCGACAAAAATGTTGATTCATGGGAGGATATTGCTCCCACCGGTACTGAAGGCGGTCCTCCGTTCTTCTATCCGAGTGCCAAGCTTGTTGAGGATCTCCTTGCTCCCGGTGCGGATCCCACACTTAAGAGCTTGTTGAGTGCTAAGCTCACCGATTCCTCTCACGGCGATTACTATTCGTTCAGCAAGAAGTATTTTGGCGGTGTTGCCGGCGGATGCTATGGCACAAAGGATAACCTCCTCTTCCAGAACTACAAGTTTGACACTAAGAAGGGCTATTGGGGCTCACACCTCCAGACCACAAACACCATGCACTTCAGATATGGTATATTCGAAGTAAGAGCTAAGTTCGCTGCCGTTCCCGGCGTTTCCTCCACACTTTGGCTTGCAGGACGTTCAGGTCTTGTCAACTATCAGGAAATCGACCTTATTGAGTCGTTCGGCAGCAAGAACCTTGTTACCAATCTCCATACTTGGGGTGAGCAGCATATCAACCACGGCGCATCCGGAGATTATAAAGCGGTTAGCATGAGCGCTCCGAACGGCGAGCTGTGGACAGACAGATTCCATTACCTTGCTATGGAATGGGATGCCGATATGCTTGATATTTATCTTGACGGCGAGCTCGTTTCTTCCTGCGATCAGACAGATGGCAAGTGGGATGCTTTTGAGCAGAAGATTGATATCCGCATTGGTTGCGAGGTAGGCGGCGGTTTCTATATGAGCAACGGCCTTGCAGGCGCAAAGGGCGGTATTGACGAACTTCTTAATACTCAGGCTACCCAGTATTATGACTTCCTTCGTATTTACCAGAAGAGCACAGGCAAACAGAGAGTTTGGACCTACGGCAAAAAGTAATACGAAAAAAGTATAATTTCATTCGGCACATCAGCCGGCGGTTTGTCCGCCGGCTGATTTTTTATTTAACGGTACCGCCACAACAAAATGACAAAAAACGGCTGTAATTTTTGTGCATCGGATATTTATTTGTTGACTTTACTATAAAAATAAGATAAAATTATATAGCAAATGTACAAATGGGAGGTGCGCTTTAAGTGATCTATGTTCTTGTTGACAATTCGCCGAAAAAGGTTTGCTGGGACTTAGGCGATGCGGACCGTCTTTGCAAAACACTGCGCCGCAAGAGAATAAGCTTCAGGGTGATAGACAGTATTTTTGAGGCTTCTGCCGGTAAAGATTCCGTGGCGGTTGTATATAACTCGCCAAATATCAATATGCAGGAATGCGTTGACTACTGTAACGATAACGGGATCCCGATAATTGTTTTATGGTGTACCGCCGAGCTTTCGGGCAACTATTGCAGTATCGGAGCCGATATTAAGTATATTGCCAGATCGCTCAATGCTTTTTTTGAGGAATACGGCTTAAAAAAGGTGCTGTGTCTTTCCGCCAATGCGGACACCGACTACGATAATGACCTTGTTTTTAACCTTAACAAATATTGTAAAACCATAGATCTTGATGTTGAGTGGGTTGAAACCTCTCATTCAAAGTGCATTGAAGATGCAATGGAAAAGGTGCTCACCTATGATGCGGTTGTGGTTCCCGCTGTTTTCCCCGCAATTTATCTTTTGCAAAAGCTTGAAACCGTAAAGGGCGAGATACCGCTTGTGGTTTCCTGCGGCGGCAGGGCGAACTTCACCTCTGTTTTCAAAAAAACACTTGCCTGTTACACCACTGATGAGGACCTTCCCGAGCTTGTTATAGATTTGTGCGCAATGCTTACAAAGCACCGCGAGATAGGCAAACTCAAGATCGCCGGTCACGGGGAGTGGGAAACGGGCAGCTCGGCAAACAACCTGCCGTTTCCTAAGATTAAGCGCAACACGGTGCAGAATGAGATTTTGCCCTGCCGAATTAACGACGATGAAGATCTCGCGATGGTTGAAATCAGTGCCATTGAAAAGCTTTTATACCTTTCGGATGATATCGACCGGCTGATACTCAAATGCATAATTGAGGGACAGTCCTTTATCGAGATGGAAAACACCACTTTCTGCTCAAAAGGCTCTATCCGCTACCGCATAAACAACTATAAAAAGCTTTTAAACTGTGAAAGTGTTTTTGAAATCCGCGACCTGCTTTCAAAATATATAGATTCCAAAAAACTGTTTTAGTTTTAAGCTTTAACAACGGCCTTTTCGAAAATCTCGAAAGGGCCGTTCACTTTTTGTTATTAACCGCATCGGCTGACGAAATTATGATACGGCGGGTTGCTCAAATATTAACTTTGTGGCTTGCGTTTTGGGCAGGGAGTGTTAATTGCAGCAAAAACGGAAGCCAAGCACAAAATATGTGCAAAAGCGACAAACCGCGCCTTAAAACAAAACACGCCGCGTAAAATTGTGCACTTTTAAAGGTGTTTACAAGAGCTTTGCTCCGGAAAAGACGTTTTTGATGTAACTTTTAACAAATAAACCTTGCTTTGTTGGTTTATAAGTGCTAAAAACCGCGCATCAAAAATGCGGTTTTTTAGCACTACTCACAAACAAAGTTTTATTGTATTATTATTACGGATATTTCTTGTTCCGCGGCGTAAACAGGTTGTTTGCGCTGAAAAAATTACAGATAGAGAGATTGGTATTATGCTGAAAAACAAGATCAGGAGATGTGTTTCCGCGTTGCTTTCGCTCACCGTAGTTCTTGCGGCGGGCGGCATTGTTGCGTTCGCGGACGGTTCGGATCCTTCATTGGGTTCCGCCGGCGCTGATTATAATTCGTATATCGGCGGCTCGGGGTATTCCGATGTAAAGGATGCGGCGGTAAAAAGCGCGGAAGGAGAAGCCGTGCTTAAAACCGGTGAGGAGATAAGCTTTGATTTGGCGGTGCCCGAAAGCGGCCTTTACAATATCGCCGTAAGCTATAAAAGCAGCACCGAAACCGCCGAAAAGTTTGATATTTCGCTTTATGTTGACGGCGAGTCTCCCTTTGCCGCCTGCGAAAAACTCGAGCTTCCTCTTTTCTATGAGGACTCGGGCGAAAAGCGACTGCTCCCCACGGGTGACGAAATCGCCTCCGAACAGAAGCAGACCGAAGGAAATATGAAGACAAAGCTTTTCGATACCGACGGTATCATTTCCGGCGATCTTAAGTTTGCTTTTTCCGCGGGAAGCCACAAAATAACCCTTAAAAACACAGGCGTTGAGATGGTTATAGCGGGAATTGAACTTACCGCACCCGAAAAGGTTGCTTCCTATGCCGATGTAAGAGCGTCTTATGACGGTGTTAAGAAGTACGGCGGCAAGCAGATAGTTATTGAGGCGGAGGACACCCTCTACCGTACTTCAAGCTCGCTTATGCCTAAGAGTGACCGATCCTCATCCGATATATCGCCGCGCAACCCGTCAAAATCGGTTGTAAACTTTATAGGCGGCGAAAACTGGGCCTCGGTAGGTGACAGCATTTGTTGGGAGTTTACCGCCCCTGAAGACGGGCTTTATTCCCTCGGCTTTTCGTTCAAGCAGAGCTATGTCACAAACGGCGATGTTTTCAGAAGCCTTAAGATAGACGGCAAAACACCCTTTGAAGAAGCATCCTGCATAGGCTTTGCCTACAAGACCGATTGGCAGTTCGCCGAATATTCGGACGATAACGGCGACCCCTATCTTTTCTATCTTACCGAAGGTCCCCACACCATTGAGATGTCGGTAACAATCGAAAAGATAGCCGATTTTGCCGAAAAGCTCGGTAAGGTTGTTGAGGACCTCGGCGACCTTTACCTTGATATACTTATGATAACCGGCGAAGCTCCCGATGCCAACCGCGACTATGAGCTTCACAAACAGATACCCGATTTTGTGGATGTGCTCAAAACCTCAAAAGCCACCCTTGAGGAGCTTGACGGATATATAACCGACGGTCTTCCTATAAATAAGGAGATTTCGGGCTCTCTGCGCAATACGGTCCGTATTATAAGCGAAATGACCTCTCATCTTTATGAGGCACATAAGCAGATAACCTCGCTTTCGTCCGCACAGCAAACACTGAGCGCTTGGCTTTACGATATGCGCGGAATGTCCTTAAGCCTTGATAAAATCGTTATCGGCTCTCCCGATAAGGAGCTTAACGCGGAAGGCGCATCCTTCTTTGAGAGCATTGCTTTCGGCTTCAAGCGTTTCATAAGCGCCTTTTCAAAGGATTACGCCTCCACAACCCTTAAGGGCAAGGACGTTCCCTCAATAAAGCTGTGGGTAAACTGGGGCCGTGATCAGGTTAAGGTGCTTTCAAACCTCATTTACAGCGATTTCAGCGCAAAGCATAATATCAACGTGACAATAGAGCAGGTAAACACAAGCCTTGTTCAGGGTGTTATCTCGGGCAACTCGCCTGATGTTTATCTGCACATGAGCCGCAGTGAGCCGGTAAACCTCGCGATGCGCGGTGTTTTGTACGACCTTTCACAGTTCGATGATTTTGAAACGGTGCTCGATGAGTATTTCCAGCAAGGCGCCGAAACACCTTACAGATACAACGGCGGCTGTTATGCTCTTCCCGACATACAACATTTCTATATAATGTTCTATCGCAAGGATATATTCGATAAGCTTAATCTTTCGGTTCCCACCACCTGGGACGAATTTTTAAACACTACCGCTTATATCCAGCGAAACAAGATGAATGTTTATCTGCCCTACACAAAGATAGCGGGCACAACCACCGTTAACGTGGGTGCGGGCGGTCTTACGATATTCCCGGCACTGCTGATGCAGCAAAACGCGAAGCTTTATAACGACAAGCTCAACGCAACCTCGCTCAGCACCGATACTGCCGTTGATGTGTTCACCTTCTGGACCGATTTTTACAAGAAATACGGTCTTGACCCGCAGGCCAACTTCTATAACAAGTTCCGCGCGGGCTCCTACCCGATGGGTATAAGCGATTATTCGCTCGTGTTCCAGATAATGGCAGGCGCCCCCGAGATTGACGGCAAGTGGGATGTAGCCGTTATCCCCGGCGTTAAGCAGGAGGACGGCACGATAAACAACACCTGCGCAGGCGCAGGCTCCGGCTGTTCGATAATGAACAGCAGTAAGGAAAAGGAAGCCGCGTGGGAGTTCTTAAAATGGTGGGATTCAGCCGAAACACAGTACCGCTACTCATCAGAGCTTGAAGCGATACTCGGTGAAACCGCGAGAGTGATGTGTGCAAACACCGGCGCGGTTGACAGACTTTCATGGGATCCCAAAATGAAAGAGGTTATATTTAAGCAGTGGGAAAGCGTAAAAGAGGTTGAGGAAATCCCCGGCAGCTACTACGTATCCCGTTCCATAGATCAGGCGTTTTGGGCAGTATACAACAACAAGCAGACTCCGAGAGACGCACTTATCAAATGGGATAAGGTAAGCAATCTCGAAATCGAGCGCAAGATTAAAGAATATTCATAAGGAGGGGTTAAGATGCAAACAAAAAAGTCTGAAAACTTAAGAAGAGACTGGGAACTTTATGTGCTCATAGCCCCGTTCCTCGTGCTTTTCTTCCTGTTCACGGTTTTGCCGGTGCTTACCAGCGGAGTTTTAAGCTTCTTTAACTTTGATATGGTATCACTCCCCAAGTTCATCGGCATTGAAAACTATTCAAGAATGTTTTTACATGATGATATTTTCATCACGGTACTTAAAAACACAATCGTTCTTGCTATCCTCACGGGCCCCGCGGGCTTCCTGCTCTCGTTTGTGCTTGCATGGATAATCAACGAGTTCGGCCCCACACTCAGAACGATTCTTTCGTTCATGTTCTATGTTCCCGCGCTTACGGGCGGCGGACTTATAGTGTGGACACTTTTCTTCTCGAGCGACAGCTACGGTTACTTAAACGCAACACTGCTCTCTCTCGGAATTGTAACATCGCCTGTTCAATGGCTTTCAAACAGCAGTGCCATCGTACCTATAGTGGTTGCAGTTCAGCTTTGGTCGAGTATGGGTGTAAGCTTCCTTGCAAACATCTCGGCACTGCAAAACGTTAACCCCGAGCTTTACGAAGCCGGTGCGGTTGACGGTATAAGAAACCGCTGGCAGGAGCTTTGGTACATAACCCTCCCCGGTATGAAGAGCATGCTTTTGTTCAGTGCGGTTATGACCATAGCAAGTGCATTCTCAATAAGCGGCATCATTACTCAGATGGCAGGTTATCCTACGGTTGACTATGCTGCCGACACCATTGTTTCATACCTAAGCGATGTAGGTACCGTTAAGTATGAAATGGGCTACGCGTCCGCGCTTTCGGTTATTTTGTTCCTGCTTATGTTCGGAACCAGAAAGCTCACCGTCGGACTGCTTAATAAGGTGGGCAAATGATGAAAAAGTTTATTACGTATTTAAAAGACAAAAAAGAAAGGCGCGCGGCGGCGCAGATAAGAAAGTTTACACGTTCGAAATTCGGAAACTTTATGTTCTTCTTCTTTATATTCCTTTTCGGACTGTTTTCGGTGCTTCCGCTTGCTTACAGTATCGTTACATCGTTCAAGCCCCTTGATGAGCTTATGCTTTTCCCGCCCTCACTTATCACGGTTCGCCGTCCCACGGTGGAAAACTACGTGGCGCTGCCGAGCCTTGTTGAGAGCCTTGATGTACCGTTCATCATTTATTTCTTCAACAGCATCTTCACAACCGTTGTGGGAACGGTACTCCATATATTTGCGGCATCAGCGGCGGCATTCGTGCTTTCAAGGTCTAACTTTAAGGGCAAGAACACGATATTCCTTATCATTCAGCTTTCCCTTTTGTTTAACGCCTATACCCTCAGCATTCCGAGATACCTAATCTACAGCAAGATGGGTATAATCGATACATATTGGGCGTACATTCTCCCCGCGATACCGTCTTCAATGGGCGTATTCCTTATGAAGCAGTATATGGACGGATATGTTCCGCAAACACTTATTGAGGCGGCGCGAATTGACGGTGCCGGCTGGACACACACCTTCTACAGCATCGTGCTTCCGTGCGTTAAGCCCTGCCTGCTTACCCTCGTGCTTTTCTCATTCAGAGATATGTGGTCAATAGTCCCCGCGGGAACGATATTCACGGAAACCCTCAAAACATTGCCGATGGTTATGTCCACGGTTGTTTCGGGCGGTCTTGCCAGAACGGGCTCCGCAATGGCTACCTCCGTGCTTATGATGATACCGCCTATCATAGTTTACTTCATTTCTCAGGGAAGTCTTAAAGAATCCATGAGCAGTGCCGGTATAAAAGGTTAAGGTGATGCTATGAAAAGAATATTTAAATTACTCATTTCGTTAGCTGTCACGGCGGCTTTGATACTCACTCCGGTGCTTACCGCTTCGGCGGCTTCAAACCGTAACTCAGCGGCGGATATTTCACAAAAGGTTTTTGAGAACTACACCTATTGGGTAGACTCAGAAAAAAACACCAAGAAAACGGTTTATTCAAAACCGATGTACGCGGTAAAGAAGGTCATTTCCGGCACGGATTTTGCCGATATGCCCTTTGTAAGCGTTACCGATGTATGCACCGACAGTCAGCACAACCTCTGGCTGCTTGACGGTGACAATTCCTCGATTTATGTATTTTCGGAAAATTATGAGCTTACAAAAACCTATCACGGTCTTGTAAGCGGCGGCGAAACGGTTGAGTTTAAAGGCGCAAAGGGTATCTATGCAAAGAACGGCAAGATATATGTAGCCGATACCGAAAACGCACGTGTTCTCGTTGCCGATACAGAGGGCAATGTAACCGGAAAACTCACCCTGCCCGAATCAAGACTTATTCCCGATGGCTTTGTTTACAAGCCGATACGTATAGGAATAGACAGCGCCGATACGGTATACGTTGCGAGTGACGGCTCTTACTACGGCGCCATAGTTTACTCTAAAGATAACGAGTTTATGGGATTTTTCGGTGCTAATACCGTTGCGGCAGATGCCCTTACGGTGCTTAACACGATTTTTGACCGTCTTTTTTCCAACGATATAAAGAAGGGCTCAAGTCTGCTTGCCCTTCCTTATCAGATGAACGACCTCGTTGTCAATTCAAAGGATTTTGTATTTACCGCCTCCGCGAGCAGCAGCAGTAAAGCGACCGGCGGTCAGATACACCTGCTTAACCCCGGCGGTAAGGATGTGCTCGGCAAGAGCAACTACGATTTTGCCGATATAAGCGGTTCTATCGGAAAACACGGTACGGTGCTTTCAAGCGTTGTGGGTGTTGATACCGATGAGGACGGTTTCTTCTATGTGCTCGATTACGGCTACGGTCGCGTTTACTGGTACGACAGCCGCTGCAATATCCTTTCGGTATTCGGCGGAAGCGTCGGCACCGGTATTCAGAAGGGCTCGGGTGTTTACCCCGCCGCGATAGCCGTTAACGGCACCGATGTTATTGTCGGCGACAACGGTTCAAAGTGTGCCACCGTTTACAGCATAACCGAATACGGCGCTATGGTGCGCAAGGCACAGCTTGATACCATAAACAATAAGTTCGATACCTCGCTTGAGGACTGGACGGCAATTTCAAATCAGGACTCCAACAGCCAGCTTGCTTACAGCGGACTTGCCAAGGCATATTTTGCCGCCGGCGATTACGATAAGGCTATGGAGTACGCGAAGCTTGCCTCCGACCGTGAGGTTTATGCCGATGCCTTTGAGGAAACCCGCGGTAAAAAGTTTGAAAAGGCATTCGGAATAGTACTTGCGCTTATTATTCTGATTGTTGTCGGAGGAATATTCCTTTCGAGATATAAAAAGAAAAAAGGCATAGTATTTATAAAGAGCAAAAAGGTTATAACCTTTAAAAACAGCGTGTTCCACCCGTTTGCATCGTTCGGCGATGTTAAGGAAAAGGGGCTCGGCTCGATTATAATCGCGGCTGTTATGTTACTCCTTTTCTATATCGTTACCGCTGTTTCCGATGTTGCCTGCGGCTATGCGTATAACTTCTTTGATCCTGCAACATATAACTCATTTTATATTTTGCTCCGCACCATAGGTCTTGTGGGACTGTTTGTTATCTGCAACTGGCTTGTATGTGTGCTTATGGGCGGTATAGGTAAGCTTAAAGAAATCTTTATCGTTACCTGCTACAGCCTTGTTCCGGTTGTTTTTGCAACATTGGTAAAAATCATTCTTTCACACATTCTCGTACCCGATGAGTTCGTGTTCGTAACTATTTTCATTTCAATATGCACGGCATACACATTCTTCCTTATCGCGGTCGGAATAATGAAGGTTCACGATTACAGCTTCGGTAAGTTCATATTCACGGGACTGCTTACGGTAGGCGCAATGCTTATCGTACTCTTCCTGATATTCCTGATATTCCTCTTAACACAGCAGGTTTACGGATTTGTTCTTACAGTAATAAGCGAGATAGGAAGTGCATTATGAGAAAGATAGTTTTTCGTGTTTTATCACTTGCTTTGATACTTTCACTTTTTGCTTCGCTTATAGGCTGCAGTAATGAGGTTTCGCAAAAAGGACTTAGAATCAGAAAATATAAAGATAATGCTTTTTCGGACGACATAACCTCAAGCGGTGTTGTTTGCGAAAACGACCGCTGGCAGCTTATCTGGGATAACTCCAAAAAGCAGGTAAACTTTAAGGATAAGTCAACCGACTATGTTTGGGGACAGATTCCCACCGAGGCGCTTGCCGAGGATAAATATTCAAAGATAAACAACCTTTTCAAATCGGCGATAGCGGTCAGCTATTATGACTATGCCCACCTCGCCGAGAATACGGCTTACGCCTTTCAGGGTGCCGTGAGGGACGGCGGCGTTTATGCCACCGCTATCGAAAACGGACTTTCGGTAACCTACGATTTCCTTGAAATGTCTATGAGTGTTACGGTTGATTATCTCATAAACGAGGATAGCTTCAGTGTTGAGGTAGACCCCAAAAAGATTACCGATGACGGCTCTAATATTGTTACCGGCGTTGCGGTTCTGCCCTTTACCTGCGGTATAGAAAACGGCAGTGACACCGATTGGATTTTCATTCCGGACGGCACCGGCAGTATATTAAAGCCTGCAAACACCAACGATATGGGTGACTCCGGAGAAATAAAGATTTACGGCGAGGATCTTTCGGTTCAAAAGTATTTCCTCGAATCCATCGAAAAGCAGGCAAATATGCCGGTATTCGGTACCGTTAAGGGCGATAAGGGTCTTTTCGGTATAGTAACCTCCGGCACAGAGCAGGCGTCACTTGAATACCTGATGGGCTCCGCCTCAATAGGATTCTCCTCGGTTTATCCCTCATACAGAATAAAGGGATATTCGCTTGTTGAAACACCTGACGGTTTCGGTTGGACCAACCAAAAGCAGATAAAGATATTCGATAAATACGCAAATGTCACAAAGCTTCATGTTGATTATTATGCACTTTCGGGTGAAAAGGCGTCGCTTTCGGGCTTTGCGGATATCTACCGCGATTATCTTACAAAAACCTACAAGATGGAAAAGTCGGATCTTTCGCAGAAAACCGCCGATCTTAAGCTTGTGGGCGGTGTTATAAAGGATTCATTCTTCTTAGGTCTTCCGAGCACCGAGTTTGTTCCGCTTACTACCGTTGACCAAACCGAGAAAATCATTTCAGAGCTCACAAAAGAAATCGGCGACGATCTTTCGGTTAAGCTTGTAGGCTACGGCAAGTCGGGCATCACGGCAGGTGAAATTGGCGGCGGCTTTAAGGTAAGCGGAAAATTAGGCGGCACCAAAAAGCTGTCAAAGCTTTTAAAGTCGCTCGATAAAACCGGCACCGATGTTGCGGTTGATTTTGATGTTATCACACTTGCAGAGTCGGGTGCGGGTTACAGCTTCAATTCTGATTCCGCAATTCTTCCTAACGGCGGCGATGCGCTTATCAGCAGCTTCAACTTCGTAAACCGCAAAAAGGTAGAAGAACGGATAAAGATTCTTTCGAGAACACTCCTGCGCGGCGTATCCTCCGATATAATTTCGGCAAAGGAAGATTTCGGATTTAAAAACGTTTCGCTTTCAAGCCTTTCAAAAATCATCTATTCCGACTGCGCAAATCCCAATTACCGCATAGCAGACAAAATGAAGATAGATGTTCCGTCAATATTTGCTTCGATTAAAAAGGCAAAAGTTAACGTGATATCGAGCGCTGCAAACGATTATGCCGCGGCCACCTCCGATGCGATAACCGATTGCCCCATAAACTGTTCGGAATACAGCTTTGCGTATACACGCGTTCCGTTCTATCAGATGGTATTCAAGGGCATCAAGCCGTTAAGCTCCGAATCGATAAACCTTTCAACCGATGAAACCGAGGCATTGCTGTTCTGTGCCGAATCCGGTATGACACCTTCGTTCACCCTGATTTCGAATTATGATAAGGATCTTGCCACGGCGGACGTTCCCGTGATTTACGGAAGTGTTTACAGCGGAATAAAGGATAAGCTTATCAGCGCTGTAACCGAAAACGCGGATTTCTTTGAAAGCGTTAAATCGGCAGGAATCAAAAACGTTAAGATTTTGAGCAACAACCTGCACATCACATATTTTGATAACGGTGTTTGCGTTGCGGTAAACTACGGTGACACCGATGCCGCTACCGATTACGGTACAGTGCCCGCCAAGGGAATACTTACAGGAAGGGGATGGTGAGAATGAAGAAAAAACATATAGGCGTTGAGGAGCTTAAATCACGCAGCGGATTTATGTTTACATTACCGTGGCTTTTCGGTATGATAGTATTCTTTACGGCTCCCATCATAATGTCGATTTGCTTCTCCTTTGCGGAGCTCAGCACCGGCACCGGCTCGGTTGAGATAAACCTTGTAGGACTTAAAAACTATGATTATCTTATAAATATGGACCCGAAATACATAAAAAATCTTCTTGCTGCAGGAAAAAAGCTCTTAGTTAATGTACCGTTCATATTGATACTCAGTATTATATTGGGCATTATACTCAACAATGAGTTTAAGGGCAGAATATTCTTCCGTTCACTTTTCTTCCTGCCCGTTATCCTTTCGAGCGGCGTTGTGCTTGAGCTGTTTCTTGCGGCGGCAAGCAGCGATGCCACCGAGGTTGCGGTTGCCGAAAGTGTTTCGTTCGGAATGATAGATTTCACTCAGGTTATTCAGGGACTTAACCTGCCTCGGCAAATTCAGGAATACCTTACAATAGCGCTTGACAACCTGTTTATGCTTATCTGGCAGAGCGGTATTCAGATAATTCTCATAATAGCAGGCCTTCAGACCATACCCGACCTTCTTTACGAGGTTGCCGAGGTTGAGGGTGCTACAAAGTGGGAACAGCTTTGGTATGTAACACTGCCGATGCTTGTTCGAACAATGCTTCTGGTACTTATATTCACAATGGTTGAGGTTGTAACCATCAAGACAAACCCGATTATTTCTCAGGGTTACAGCTTCTTTGCAAACGTAGAATACGGAACCGGCTCCGCAGCACTGTGGCTGTACTTCTCGGGTGTGCTTATACTGTTCGCTCTTGTGCTGTTGCTGTTCGATAAAGTGTTCCTTAAGAAGTGGGGTTGAGAGCTATGACAGTAGACAAATATAAAGTTAAAAAACAAGCATATAATGTATTTATTTCTATATGCAGATATCTGTTTTTGCTGATTGTCGGATATGTTGTACTCTATCCGCTGATATATATGGTAAGCAATGCCATTAAATCTTATGATGACCTTTTAAATGTTACGAGAATTTGGCTTCCCGCCTACCGCACATTTGATAATTTCAAGGAAATGTGGGAGTGGGCAAGCTTTGGGAACGGATTTATTAAGACCCTCGTTTTGCAGGTAACCTCCGCGTTTGTTGAGGTTATGATGTGCGCATTTGCGGGTTACGGTCTTGCACGGTTTGATTTTAAGCTTAAAAAGCTTGAATCGGCGTTGCTTATCCTCGCCCTTCTCGTTCCGGTACAGATGTACAGCCTTGCGCTTGCGATAACCTACCGTTATCTCGGTATATTCAACACATCGCTTGTTTACTGGCTGCCTTCGATTTTCGGCGTTGGTATTCGCGGAGGTATGATAATATTCATTTACCGTCAGTTCTTTGCGGGACTGCCTAAGGAACTCGAAGAAGCGGCATACGTTGACGGTGCCGGCTCTGTAAAGACCTTCTTTACGATAGCGCTGCCGTCATCGGGAGTTGTTATACTTACCGTATCGGTGCTTTCATTTATATGGCATTGGAACGAAAACTATATTGCCGACCTTTGCCTTGTATCCGAAAACCGTCCGCTTGCATCAGTAATGGGACTTGTAAACAATTTTCTGCAGATGCAGGGTATATTTTCCGGCAAACCGGAATATCCGGTTCATGTTTGTGCGGCGTGCGTTATGTTTATAATTGTACCGCTTGTGCTTTATATGATATTCCAGCGCAAGTTCGTCCGTTCTATCGACAGAGTTGGTATCACCGGCTGATGCCGTTTTAAACAAAAAAATCAAACATCTGATTTTATCAACACACCGAGATGCTTTTGCATTATCGGTGTGTTTTTTTATCTGATACAGTCTTTTTAAACATCTGCTTGAATAAATAATAGTATAAAAAGAGTAAAGGCGGCAGAGTATGGATAAGGATTTAATAGAAAAGTATAAAAACGAAATGCTCAGGGAATATGCCAAAGCAAATCCCAATCAAAAGGCTGTGGCGGCAATAAGCACAGATGTTGCGGATAAAGGCTATGGCGAGCTCGTGGTGAACGTTACGGCGCTTCGCGGACTTTATCCCGTAAAAGATGCCGAGGTCACCGTGTTTAAGGGGCAAGGCGATAATATAACGGTTATTGACAGCGATATAACCGACCCAAGCGGTAAGACAAAACATTTTAAACTGCCTGCGCCTCCTGCCGTAAACTCAGGCTCGGCGGGACACATGGGCGAGGTGTCAAACGAATACGGAATATCGGTAAAGGCAAACGGCTACGGCGAGCGGATTTTTTTAAACATCTCGGTGTTTGAGGGTGTAACATCACTTCAAAGAGCGGACCTTGTACCGCTTTCGGCGTCCGGAAGCAAGAAAGCGGAGATAACGGATGAAAAAACCGATTTTAATTTGTAACCTTTTAAGGAGGTAAAACCATGGCGGAAATTATAACACCCACTATACCGCAAAACATAACCGTGCATTTGGGCGCACCCGACTCCAATGCCGAAAATGTTACGGTGCCGTTTACCGAGTATATAAAAAACGTTGCTTCGCACGAAATATATCCCACATGGCCCGAAAACGCGATAAGGGCTAATATCTACGCGATAATTTCTTATGTTTTAAACCGTGTTTACACCGAGTACTACCGCTCGCGCGGATATTCTTTTGATATCACCAACACCACCGCCTTTGATCAGGCATACGTTAAAAACGGTGAGATATATGAAAATATCAGCCGTATTGTTGACGAAATATTCAATAACTATCTTGTGCGTAACGGCAGTATAGAGCCGCTTTTTGCAAGCTTCTGCAACGGCACCACCTCCACCTGCTCGGGACTTTCACAGTGGGGCACCGTTTCGCTTGCCAACGAGGGACTCACCCCCTATGAGATACTCACGCGGTTTTACGGCAACGATATAAGCATAAAAACCGCCGAGGTTGGAGACGGCGCCGAATCTTACCCCGGAACACCGCTTGTTATAGGCGACGGCGGTAATAACGTCAAAATAATACAAACCGAGCTTAACCGTATATCCGATAATTACCCCGCGATACCGAAAATCTTTCCCGTAAATGCGGTATTCGGAATATCCACGCAGGATGCGGTAAAAAAGTTTCAGGAGATATTCAGTCTGCCCGTTACGGGCAGTGTTGACAAGGCAACATGGTATAAAATCAAGCGCTATTATACGGGGGTTAAGGGGCTTTCCGAGCTTATTTCCGAGAGCGTTACCATAGGGGAGGCGCAGGTACCGTTCCCGAAAGAGCTGGTTTTGGGTATGAGCGGCACAGGGGTACGCACACTGCAGTATTATCTTAACGTGATAGCCTATTTTAATCCATCGCTGAACCTTTCGCCGCTTGACGGATTTTTCGGCACCGCCACCGAAAAGGCGGTAAGCGATTTTCAGAGCTTTTACGGGCTTCCCGTTACCGGAAAAGTTAATGCCGACACGTGGAATATATTGAGCAGGATATATACCGAAACGGTGTATTCGCTGTCGGAGGGATATTCGGGCAACAAAGCAAAGCTTTACCCCGGCTATGTTTTAAGCGCGGGAATGGAGGGCACCGAGATATCCGACCTGCAAAGATATCTTTTAAAAATCGCCGAAAATGTGAACGCGATACCGAGGGTTACGCAAAGCGGCGTGTTCGACAGCGAAACCGAAAACGCGGTAAAGGTTTTTCAATCGCTTTACGGGCTTGATATTACCGGAACGGTAGGACCTGTTACATGGTATACTATTGCCAACGAATACGATTATTTAAACAGTTGAAAGTATTATTTATTAAAACCCCGATATAATAAAATCGGGGTGTTTTTATGCTTTGTAACTGTTCTGATTATGAAAGCGTTTATCTTTCGGGCAACATAATAAAGGATACCGAAATGTTCACGGAGATTTTTAAAGACGACGAAACGGTAAGAATACGCCACTTTTGTTTGGGCGGTACGTCACAGGAGTGCGTGATTTTGTATACAGACGGAATGGCAAACTCGCAAAAGCTTGACGATTCGGTGGTGCGCTCGGCGGTAACCTATGAGGCAAACGGGATACTCACGGCAGAGGAAATAGCCGAAAAGGTGCTTTATTCGAGCGAGGTGTCGCTAAAAAAATCGGTGGCGGATATGCTTCGCGCAATTCTTTACGGCGATACCGTACTCTTGACCGAGGACAGCGACAGCGCTGTCTTGATAGACACAAAGGGCTGGCGCACGAGGGGAATAACCGAGCCGCTTGATGAGCGTGTGCTTTCGGGACCCCGTGAGGGGTTTGGCGAGGCGGCAATGCTCAATATCGCTATGATACGCCGCAAGCTTCAAACACCCGACCTTTGCGTAAAAATGCTGAAGGTGGGCAGAAGAAGCGAAACAATGGTTTTTATATGTTATCTCGGCAGCCTTGCAAACAGCGGCACCGTAAATCTGTTAAAGGAGAAAATCGGCAAAATAGATATAGACGGCGTGCTTGACAGCAACTATATAGAGGAGCTTATCTGCGGTAAAAAGTATTCGCTGTTTAAAAGCTCGGGCAGTACCGAGCGCCCCGATATAGTGGCGGCAAGACTGCTCGAGGGCAGGATAGCCGTAGTGGTGGACGGCACTCCCATGGTGCTTACGGTACCGTATCTGTTTTCGGAGAACTTTCAATCGGACGAGGACTACTATTTAAACTTTCTGGTGTCCTCGGTAAACCGCGTTTTACGGTGGCTCTGCTTTTTTATAAGTGTTTCCGTTCCCGCGCTTTTTATCGCCTTTACAAACTTTCACTTAAAGCTTTTGCCGACCGATTTTGCCGTTACGGTATCCCGCCTTCGCGGAGGCGTGCCGATGCCGGCGGTTATAGAATGTATAATACTGATACTTGTTTTCGAAATGCTTAAGGAAACGGGAGTGCGAATGCCTCAAAGCTTGGGCCACGCCTTAAGCATAGTAGGAGGACTGGTGGTAGGTCAGGCGGCGGTTGAGGCAAGTATTGTGAGTGCTCCTATGCTTATCGCCGTTGCGATGAGCGGCATAGCGGGCCTTATGATACCGCGGCTTAAAACGGCGGTGTTTTACCTGCGCATAATAAATGTGCTTGCCTGCGCACTGCTCGGTTGCTTTGGCTTTTTCGCGGTGTTTACCGTAACCGTGGCGGAGATATTCGGTATGGAGTCCTACGGTGTGGACGCAACGGTGTCCCTTTGCAATCCGTCGCTTCAAAGCATAAAGGATACGGTGGTAAGACTTTCGTGGAAGGATATGCGCATACGTCCGCTTTTTAACAAAAACCGTATTCGTAAGGGAAAAGAAGAATGAAAAAGAAAATTATTTCTGTTTTAGCGATAATACTGCTTTTAAGCCTCACCGGTTTTTCGGACTATAAGGAGAGCAACGGCAGATATATAGTGTCGGCGCTCGGCTTTAAGGATAACGGAAGCACCGTTACCGCCCTCGCGCAAATCCTCACGGTAAATGAGTCCTCCGCCGATGAGCAGGTGGTAAGCCGTGTTTTTACCGGCGAGGGCAAAAGCTGTAAGGAGGCGGTATCTAAGCTTTCAAAAACACTCACAAAACCGGTGGTTTTTGACCACTGCAACGTTATTTTATGCAACACCGCCATTAAAAAGAAACGGCTTTACGAGGTTTTATCGTTTGTGAGGTCGGATAAAAGCGTAAATCTCGCGATATATGTTGCGCTTTGTGAAAATCCTGCCGAAATCTTAAGTACCGGAAGCGATTTTTCGGCGGCGAGCGGCTTTGACCTTGTGCGTATCGAGGATAATTTAAAGGACGAAACGGGACTTACCTTTGATAACCGCTATTATAAAATCGAAAAGGCTCAAAACAGAATAACACAGGATTTTTCTCTGCCCGTGTTTGAAATAAAGGATAACAGCATCGCCCTTAGTTCACTTACTGCGTTTTCAAAGGGGGCAAAAAGGCTTAACATTTCCTCCGACAGAGGAATATACCTTTCGATTTTAAAAAACGGGTTTTCGGGCGGCAGGATAAACGGAACTGAAACAACCGTAAACAAGTGCCACACCACCTGTTCCTTTAAAGAGCAAAACGGCAGACTTAAAGTGAATATAAAAAGCTATATTACCGTTGAAAATACGGACGAAAGCTTCATAAAGGATATCAAGAACGGCGTAAAGGACTTCCTTTTATGGCTTAAAAGCCAAAACGCCGGTGATATAATCGGTATAAAGGAGCGGCTCAAAAATAAAAACGGCGCGCTTTATGAAAAGTATAAGGATATAAATATACTGACCGATGCCGAAATAAATTATGAAATAAAGGCGGTGCTTAACTCTGGAAAATACGAATAAGATACACATTATATGCCTTTCGTCACTTTTTTTGTTAGGCAACGCGGTAATCACCGCACCCTATAAAGGTGCCGACCGCAACAACATCACAGCCTATATTATTGCGTTGACATTCTTTTTGTGCCTTTCTCCGCTGATTTTCAAGCTCGCCGAGAAAGTTTTATGTAAACCAAACGGTGCCGTTTATAAAAAGCTTCTTTTTATAACCTTAATACCGCTTATTCTATATGACGCGACGGTTTGCTTTAAGCAGTTTTGCATTTTTGTAAGCAGAATAATACTGCCCAAAACCCCAACCGCCACGGTTATGATAATTTTTGCACTTACGGTGCTGTTTCTTGCTTTAAAAAGCGATACGGTGATATATAAATACGCGTTGGTTTCCTTTTTTGCGGTAGCGCTTACGGTACTGCTTTTCTTCCTGTTATCCTTTAAGGAGTTCAGTGCGGATGAGCTTGTTATCTACCGTATGCCCGATATCAAAAGCACACTTTATCAGTCGGGCGAATACCTTTTAAGGGTGTTTGTACCGTCACTTTCGGCGGCGGTGTTCGTATATGCCTCGGGCAGTAATAAGGTCTCAAAACCGCTTTTTATCGGATACGGTGCGGGGTCGCTGATGCTTTTGATATGTATATTAAACTCCTTTCTGCTTTTCGGCGCAAAAACGGCGGGGAGCACCGATTATCCCTATTCTTTTGCAATAAGCACGGTGAGTGTGGGGGCGCTTTTTACCCGTATGGACTTTTTTGCCTATGTAAGCTTTTTTATCACCTCGGTAATAAAGATTACGGTATCTCTGAAAGCGGTAAGGCTTATCTTTGATAAAACAGTTGCAAAAACAAAGCTTTCACAATATAATAAATCTCAAACGGGGTGATTTTTTGAGATCTTGCGGAATACTGATGCCTGTGTTTTCGCTTTGCGGAGATTACGGAATCGGAACGCTCGGCAAGGGCGCTAAGGAGTTTGTTGATTTTCTTAAAAAAGCGGGGCAGGGATATTGGCAGATACTGCCGCTTTCTCCCGCCACGGCGGGCAATTCGCCCTATTCCTCGGACTCCTGTTTTGCCGGCAATCCTTATTTTATTGATATTGATACGCTTATATCAAAGGGGCTTTTGCTTAAAAGCGAGGCCGAGCTTTACGATTTTTCGGACTGCGGACAAAAGGTCTGCTATGATAAGGTAAGGCAAAGCCGTAAGGATTATTTTGCTCTGGCGTTTTCGCGGTTTGATAAAAACAGTGTTGAATATAAAAGCTTTTGCTCAAAAAATGCGTTTTGGCTTGATGATTATGCGCTTTACAAGGCGCTGAAATCGGAAAACGGTGTTTTAAGCCGCCACGACTTTAAAAAAGAGGTTTATTTTAAAAAGGAAAAGGCGGTAAAAGAAGAAAGCGGGAGACTTTCCGATAAAATTGAGTATTATAAGTTTTTGCAGTTTGAGTTTTTTGAGCAGTGGTACGAAATAAAAGACTACGCAAATAAAAACGGCATAAAAATCATAGGTGATATGCCGATGTATGTAAGTGATGACAGCGCCGATGTTTGGGCACATCCCGAGCAGTTTGACCTTGATAAAAGCCTTAATCCGCGCTATGTATCGGGTGTTCCCGCCGATGCCTTTTCGGCAGAGGGTCAGCTTTGGGGCACACCCGTTTATAACTGGGACAAAATGGAAAAAGACGGCTTTTCGTGGTGGAAATCACGCATAAAGCACAACCTTGAAATATACGATACCGTGAGGATTGACCATTTCCGTGCCTTTTCGGCTTTTTACAGGGTTAAAAACGGCAGTAAAAACGCGCTTGACGGCGAGTGGGTAAAGGCATCCGGTGAAAAGCTTTTTTCACTCCTTAAAGCCGAAATGGGAGAAGGTCTTTCACTTGTTGCCGAGGACCTCGGAATGATTGACGGCGATGTGAGAGCGCTTGTTAAAAAGAGCGGATTTCCCAATATGAGCGTTTTGCAATTTGCCTTCCAAAGCGGTTTTGACAGTACATATCTGCCGCATAACCTTGCCGAAAACTCGGTGGTTTATACCGGCACTCATGATAATGATACGGTTATAGGGTGGTATAATTCCTTAAAAAATGAAGACCGCGAGTTTGCCGAAAAATATCTTAACTTTACGCATAGCGAGGGCTTTAACTTTACCCTTATAAGGGCGGCATATATGAGTGTGTGCCGACTCGCCGTGGTGCCGATGCAGGATTTTATGGGGCTTGACTCATCGGCGCGCATTAACATTCCCGGTAAGGCGGAGGGTAACTGGTGTTGGCGGATAGAAGGCAGCTGTCTTAACGACTGGCTGGCAAAGATAATAAAAGACCTTGCGGCATTATATTTCAGAGCATAAAAAGGTACGGAGAACGCATACAGCGTTCTCCGTATTTTTGCGCCGGGCGGTGCTTTATGCCACTCTTGCGATAACAAGATGTGCCGAAACAGGGTCGGTTCCGCCGGCTGCGGGTGTAAGGGTCAAAGGTGTTGCGTTTGCCACGGCGTTTCTTACGGTGATAACCGAGTTGGGTGCGGTGGTGGTAACAAGGGTTGTAAGGCCCTTGTTAGCAGCGGCGGCGCCGCCCGAAACGGTGGCGGGGAGCTCCGCACCGTTTAAGGTGAGAACAAGCTGGCCTGCTTCGGTGGTAACCGCGTTGTAGCTCACAAGATAGGTGCCGGGCTCGGCGATATTAAAGCTTGTGGGGCTGAGCTGGGTTATACCCGTACCGCTTGTCGCGGCAACACGCGGAAACGCAATGTCCGCACCTGCCGCGATGGCGGCAGCATTATCGGTGGGCATAAGCGCGTAAAAATCGGCATAGGAGATAAGACCTCCGGGAATGCCCTGCGGTCCCTGAGGACCGGGAAGACCGGCAGGGCCAATCGGTCCGCGCGGACCTGTGGAGCCTGAGTGGTAGCATATCTCACAGCAGTCGTTTCTGCGACAGCCGCACGAGTTCATAAAATGGGGTATATTCATAAGATCCCTCTTTTTTAATGTCTGTGTACTTACCGTGTACACATTAACAATATATGTAACGGCAAAGGCGGTTGTTCGGATAAAAAAATGTTGTTTTTAGTACAGTTTGGATATATAATGTAAATATGTTTTACAAGGGGGAAAACTTTATGGCGGATAAGAGAAGATTTGGTGACCGCAGAGACGGTAAACTTATAAGAAACCCCGATGCAATGCATTTTGTTATGCCGCTTATTTACCCTAACAGGTGCGATAACGAGGCATTTGTTTCAGAGAGGATAGACCTTTCAAAGCTTAATGCTTATCTCGAAAAAAAGAACACCGATGGAATAGAGTACAAGTATAATCTGTTTCAGGTGCTTGTGGCGGCAATGCTTAAAACGGTAACTCTGCGCCCCAAAATGAACTATTTTATCGCAAACGGCAATATGTATGAGCGCAATGAGATAACGGCGGCATTTGTGGTTAAAAAGATTTTTTCGGATGACGGCGGCGAGGGACTTGCCTTTATCCACGCAAAGCCCACCGATAATATCGACACTCTGCATAACGAAATATACCGTCAGGTTTCTTCCTACCGCGGCGGCGGCGGAAACTCCTCCACAGAGGACAGTATGGATACCTTCAGCAAGCTTCCGCGTTTTATATGCCGCATTTTCGGAAAGATAGTCCGCGCACTTGACCGCAGAGGAAAGGTGCCGCACTCACTTATCGCGGGCGACCCCTATTATTCAACCGTACTTATTTCAAACTTAGGCTCTATCAAACTCCATTCGGCTTACCACCACCTTACCAACTGGGGCACCACCTCAATATTTATGACGGTGGGAGAGAGAAAGCCGCGTCCGTTTCTTGATGAAAACGGCAGCACGGTTATTAAGGACAGCGTTGATATAGGCCTTACGATAGATGAGCGCATAGCGGACGGTTATTACTATTCAAAAACCGTAAGGCTTTTAAAGAAGCTTATAGAAAATCCCGAGCTTCTTGAGGATGAACTGGCTAAGGAGATAGATTATTGATGTCCGATAAAATTACCGCAAAAACCCCATGGCAAAACAGTATGGGCGATGTGCCGATGCATCTTGAATACTTTACCGGCTCAATGTTTGAGGCGGTGGAGAAAATAGCCGAGCAATACCCCGATAACGTGGCTTTTGACTTTATGGGCAAGTCCACCACCTACCGCACCCTTGTTGCAAACGTTCACGCGGTGGCAAAATCGCTCAAAACGATAGGCGTGAGAGAGGGCGACAGGGTAACGATAGCCATGCCCAACTGTCCGCAGGCGATATATATGTTTTATGCCGTAAACCTCGTGGGCGGCATCGCCAATATGATACATCCGCTTTCGGCGGAAAAGGAAATTGAGTTTTATCTTAATGAGTCAAAAAGTGTTACGGCCATAACACTTGACCAGTTTTATTCAAAGTTTGAGAATATAAGAAACAACACAAAGGTTGTAAACATAATTATAGCGAGTGTTAAGGATGAGCTTTCAAGACCGATAAAGGCGGGCTATATGCTCACCGAGGGCAGAAAGATACAGAAAATACCCTCCGATGCACCGATTATCCGCTGGAAAGAGTTTTTAAGACTCGGTAAGTTTTGTTTTTACAACTACCGCGTAAAGCGAACCGCCGACGATGATGCGGTAATTCTCTATTCGGGCGGCACAACCGGAACCACAAAGGGAATAGTTCTCAGCAATATGAACTTTAACGCGTTGGGCGCGCAGGTAATTGCCGCCAACGGTATGTTCAGGGTGGGGGACCGAATGCTTGCCGCAATGCCGCTTTTCCACGGCTTCGGACTCGGTGTGTGCGTTCACACAATGCTGTCGCAGGGCGGCAGATGTATACTTGTTCCGCGCTTTACCGCCAAAAGCTATGCAAAGCTTATCACAAAGTACAAGTGTAACTTTATAGCCGGAGTACCCACGCTTTATGAGGCGCTTTTACGGCTTAAGGAGATAGAGAATGCCGACCTCGGAAGCTTAAAGGGTGTGTTCTCGGGCGGTGATTCGCTTTCGGTTGAGCTTAAGAAGAAGTTTGACAGATTTTTGTATGACCACAAGAGCGTGGTGCAGATAAGAGAGGGCTACGGCACCACCGAAACGGTGACCGCCTGCTGTCTTACTCCATCACAGATGTCAAAGGAGGGCTCGATAGGTGTGCCCTTCCCCGATACCTACATAAAGATAGTTGAGCCCGATACCGATATCGAGCTTCCTTACGGCGAGGAGGGCGAGATACTGCTTGCGGGGCCTACCGTTATGAAAGAGTATATGGGTCACCCCAACGAAACCGCCAAAACACTCCGTAAGCACAAAGACGGACTCACATGGGTTTACACCGGCGATCTCGGGTATATGGACAGCGAGGGCTTTATATACTTTAAGGGCAGAGCAAAGCGAATGATCATATCCTCGGGTTATAATATCTATCCCGGTCAGCTTGAAAACATACTCGATGCAAACGAAAAGGTGCAGATGAGCTGTGTTATCGGGGTACCCGATAAATACAAAATGCAAAAGGTAAAGGCATTTGTAAAGCTGTCACAGGGTGTTCCCGCAAATGAGGAAACGAGGAAAGAGCTGCTTGATTATTGCAGTAAGCATATCGCAAAATATGCCATGCCTTATGATATAGAGTTTAAGGCGGAAATGCCGAAAACACTTGTAGGCAAGGTTTCCTACCGCGAGCTTGAAAAAGAGGAAAGCGAAAAGCAAAAAAACAAAGAAACCGCCCTCGCGGGACAGTAAAAAAACGAATAAAAAAATCGGTTTTCAGTATTGCTCTGAAGACCGATTTTTTGTTGGTTAAAAAGCAGGTAAAAAACGGCGCGTTTTTTAGCACCGCAAACACAAAAAATCTGCGTTTTTAACCAAAATAATTTTTTTATTTGTATGCTTTTTCGGTGCGGTTCGGTTTAACATAATTTTCTATTCATTTTATTGATGCATATAGCATTTTTCAACTTATAAACAGAGTTATCCACCGTTTTGCACCCTTAAAATGCCCAAAACACGCAGTTATCCACCGAAAAATGTTAAATAATCGGTGGATAAGGTGAAAAACTTTTTGGGTTGTCCGAGTTTACATAACACAAAAAAATGCACTATTTTGTCGAAAAAACCCGTTTTTGTCAAAGGAGAATATAAAGCAGTGCGGCGGATAAGATTTTATCGTTTGAGTCGCCAAAAAGTATAAGCAAAATACCTGCTATAAGCGCGGCATCGGGGTCGTTTTTTAGGCGGTTTAAAACCGGTATTTCGCTCAAGGCTTCGGGCATGCCGTTTGACTGCTGTTTTTTTGGTGCAAAGGCAGTGCGACCTTTTTGATTATTTGCATTTTCGCCGTTGCGGTTAAGCTTTACAAAGGGAGGCACAGGCGGCATTTTATACTGTTCGCCGCCTGTTTTTTTGCTTAATTCAAGCATTCGCTCGGCGGCGCGTTTTTTCGCTGCCTCAAAATCGCTGTTTTGCTCCAAAGGGTTTTCCTCCTTTTTTTAGGGAAAATCAAGCAGACCGCTGTCTTTGAGTATAGGCAGTATTTCAATAAGCCTTAAAAGCTTTACGGCGCTGTCCACCTTTTCCTGCCGCTTTTCGCTCAGGTTTGGCTTAAGCGCCAAAAGAAGCCTTGTGCGGTTATCGTTTGCAGGGGCTTTAAGAAGCGATACAATGTGCATTATTTTCGATATATCGGCACTGTCGGTGTTTTCATCACCGATTTGGTATCCGTTTTCGGTATTGTCCCCGTTTCCGCTTAAAATATTTTCCGCCATTTTCCGCACACGGTCCATACTTTGAGGGTCGTTAAGTATTTCGGCAAGGCGGCTGTTAAGCTCATCCATTATAATTTCCGTCCGTAAAAGCCTTGAGTATTTTTTCGGCGGCAGGGGAGGAGAGTATCTTTTTTGTTTTCTCCGCACTGCCTAAGGCATCGAGCAGTTTTTTGCGGTCGGCTTCGGGCAGTGACGCGATAAGTCCGTCCATATCCCCGTTTGACACGGCTTTTTTATCTGCTTTCAGGTTACTCATTTTTAAAACTTCATCTATCAATTTTTGTTTGTTTATGTTATTATAATTTTGCATAATATCCCTCCGCAATAATATATTATGAGGTAAGTTAATATGAGATTACTGGTATTTTCCGATTCCCACGGGAGCGGCGGCATACTTGACCGAATCATAAGAAGCGAAAGCGAAGCAAAGCATATATTCTTTTTGGGTGACACGGTAGACGATATAGAGAATTTGACTTATGAGTATACCGACCGCCACTTTCATATAGCCGGAGGAAACTGTGACGGCTTTTGCGGTTATCCTGAGTACGATATAATAAAGCTTTACGGCGTGAATATTCTCTACACACACGGTCACACATTCGGTGTTAAGGCATCGTGTGACCGCCTTTTGGAGTTTGCGAAAAACGTGGGGGCACAGGCGGTGCTTTACGGCCACACCCATAAAAGCGAAATTGATTATAAAAACGGCGTATGGATTGTAAATCCCGGCTCGGTTTCAAGGCCGGTCGGCGGCATACCCACCTACGCGGTGATAGATATTAAGGATAAAGAAATAAAACCCGATATAAAAATAATCGGAGCAAGGGATTAGTTCCCTGCTCCGATTATTTTGATTTTAATTATTCCTTACTGAAATCCTCAAGGATAAGCCCCTCGTTTTTATCGAGCGCCCAGTTAATATTCCATTCGCTTGTGAATATAAGCAGGTTGTTGCCCTTAAAATCCTGCACCCATTTGGTATCAGAGGTGAGGTTTAAGGATTTCATATCAATATCCTTGTTTTTAACCCATCTTATGTGCTGGAATGAGAGGTTGTTTCTCACAACGTCCACGTTGTATTCGTTTTTAAGGCGGTATTCAAGCACCTCAAACTGCAACACACCCACAACACCCACTATAACGCGCTCCATACCGGAGTTTGGCTCGTGGAATATCTGAATGGCACCCTCTTGGGCTATCTGTTCAACACCCTTAACAAACTGCTTTCGTTTAAGACTGTCCACCTGCTCGATAACGGCAAAATGCTCTGGTGCAAAGGTGGGTATACCCTCAAACTCAACGGGGTGTTTTCGGTCGCAAACGGTATCGCCTATCGAGAAAATACCGGGGTCAAAAACACCGATAATATCGCCCGCGTAAGCCTCGTTAATTATCTGGCGGTCGCTTGCCATCATTTGCTGAGGCTGTGAAAGACGGAGTGACTTGTTGCCCTGAACGTGGAAATATTCCTTATCGCGTTCAAATTTGCCCGAGCATATTCGCATAAAGGTGATACGGTCGCGGTGGGCCTTGTTCATATTCGCCTGTATTTTAAATACAAAGGCGGAAAAATCCTCGCTGTCGGGCATAATTTCGCCCTGCTTTGTGTTCCTTGCAAGCGGCGAGGTGGTCATTTTAAGAAAGTTTTCAAGGAACGGCTCAACACCGAAGTTGGTGAGCGCCGAGCCGAAGAAAACGGGGGTGAGTGAGCCGTCACGCACCTTGTTTATGTCAAATTCAAAGCTTGCGCCGTCAAGCAGCTCTATCTGGTCTACAAGCTCCTTGCGTTGGTATTCGCCTATAAGTGAGTCAAGCTTTTCGGTATCGGTGATGTCACAGGGGGTGGGCTTTAACTTGTGCTGACCTTTATGCAAATCGTCAAAAGCCAAAATCTGACGTTTTTCGCGGTCAAACACACCCTTAAAGCTCACACCGCAGCCGATAGGCCAGTTTATGGGATAGGTGCCTATGCCGAATTCTTTTTCAAGCTCGTCGAGCAGCTCAAAAGGGTCACGCGCCTCGCGGTCAAGCTTGTTGATAAAGGTAAAAATAGGTATATGGCGCATAGCCGTAACCTTAAACAGCTTTCTTGTCTGCGGCTCTATACCCTTTGCGGCATCTATTACCATAACAACGCTGTCCGCCGCCATAAGTGTACGGTAGGTGTCCTCCGAGAAGTCCTGATGTCCCGGAGTATCGAGAATATTTATACAGCAGCCTTCGTATTCAAACTGTAAAACAGATGAGGTTATCGAAATACCTCTCTGCTTTTCAAGGTCCATCCAGTCCGAAACGGCGTGCCTTGCGGTTGCCTTGCCCTTTACCGAGCCGGCGGTCTGTATCGCGCCTCCGTAAAGTAACAGCTTTTCTGTAAGGGTCGTTTTACCTGCATCGGGGTGGGAGATTATCGCAAAGGTTCTCCTGCGGTTTATTTCTTCTTTTAAAGTCACTTCTTTATTCCTTTCATAAGCCTTTGTGCACGGATTTTTATTTGTATTATAACTCTTTTCGCAGGATAAATAAAGACCTTAAGAGAAAAAATATAAAGATTATATAAAAAACCGCTTAAGGCGTGATAAACGCCGTCCCTGTAAAATCCGGTCATCACGCCTTTAATATCGGTTTTTGTTATACCGTATTCGCAAAAAATGTTATTATCGCCTCTTATAACAAGGGTATCGCCTTTAACCCTTATCACGCGGTGAAGCAGATATCGGTTTTTTGACGGACTTTTGTAAAGCACAACATCATTTTTTTTGATTTTTCCCTCCGCCTTTTTAACAACGGCGATATCCCGTCCGCCCTTAAGGAGAGGGAGCATACTGCTGCCGCTTGTTGCCACGGCGATTTCTTTTGTGCTTTCAAGCGCCTTTACGGCGTTTTCCATACTGTCAGCATTCATACTGTATGATACCCAAATCGGAAACATATTTTAAAAAGGTACGCACGGAATCCTTTGCGGTTTCGTTATCAATCTCGTACTCTTTTAAAAGCGCCGATATTATTTCATCTTCGGTCACATCGCTTTTAAGCATTTCAAAGATGAAGGCGCCCGTTTCGTTAAACTTAATAAATTTATGCTCACAAATCTTATCGGTGGATACGGCAACAAAACTGTCGGCAACCTTATTTGTAAGATAGTTGTATTTAAGCTTCATAGGTTTTCCTTTCCGCCATATATGGCACTGTGTGATATTTTTGCCGCTTCGATATCGGTGTTGCATTCAACGGTGTAAAGACTGCATTCGGAAACAATTCGGTCGGCAAGCTCAAGACTTTTTGAAAAGATATACGGATCCTCGGGGATAAACATTTCGTTTAAGAGAACCGAAACCGCCTCATCGCGTGAAAGCGGATAAACGCGGTTTGTATCACTTCTTTTTATAAGGCAAAGATTTTTAAGCCTTGTATACTTATTTTCCGAAAAGCCCTCCTTACCGCACCACGGTGTGCCGTAGGCATAAATACCGTCTTTTGTAAACCGCAGAATGGGTTTATCACCGTTTATCACCGTGAGCTTTTCGCCGAGCAGCTTTTTCCACAGCAGGGTGTGGGTTGTTTTGCCCGTACCGCTCGGTGCGGTGAATACCGTGCCGATGCCGTTCACATCAATAACCGATCCGTGAATAAGCATACAGTCCTTTTCGGGGAGCAGATTTGCAAGCTTGCGGCAGGCGGCGGCGCGCTCAAGATAGGCTGCGGAACATTCGCTTGTGCACAGCTCTTTTTCGCGGATAATATCTGCTTTCGTAACCGAAACGGAAAAATCCGCATTTTTATCAGGCGAAATATATTTTTTGCCGAAGCTTTTTATTCCGCCGAAGTTATCCTTTATTTCAACATTGAAGCCCGCAATAGAATAAACCGTATTTTTCACCCGCCTTAGGTTTTTAGGGGATATAAATAAACTTACTATGACTTAAACTTTTTAAAGGACCTTATCGCGTCCTTTAAAAACTCACAAAGCACTAATTGTTCATACGGAGTGCAGTTTGAAAAAATCTCTTCAAATATTTTTACCGAAATGTGCGAGTTTTTGATTAAGCTACCGTATACCAATTCGTCAAGAGATACCTCCAGCGCATTGGCTATGCTTATAAGGGTAGGCAGACTCACCTTTGTTGCGGCGCGTTCAATATGGGATAAATTAGAAGGTTCAATGCCGGCTTTTTCTGCGAGAACGGCCTGTGTTAAATTGCGTTTTGTTCTTATTTCGCGAATTTGCTTACCGATTGCAACATAATTTATTTCCATTTTTCCCACCTCAAATATTATGTACTGTATAACCAATTATATAGTTTATATCCTATTGCGGTATAAAAAAATAACGCGCGTATCCTAATAGGGTACACACGTTATATGTTTTTAACAGCAGACAGGCAAATCTCAAGGTGTAAACAATTTTTTGACATTTGAGGTTTTAAAAACAAGCACGCAGCCGATTACCGTGATTATCAATTCGGGCAGCATATACGAGCCGTTATAAAGCAAGGAGTAAATAACGGCATCAAATCCCGCAAGCTCGCGCCACACCGTAACGCCCGTGATAAAGTGGCACAGAAACCTTAAGGCTATTGAAAAGCCCACACCCAGCGCGCAGGAAACGGTTTGATTTTTAATATGCTTTAAAAATATTCCCGAAAAGCCGAGCACCGTATAGGAAATCAGATAATCAAACAGTATAATGGTAACCGCCGCCAGAGCGTTTGTGGCATAAGAAAGGTTGTTAAGCCCTAAAACAAGCTGTACCGTACCGTAAACAAAACCGCTTATAAGACCCCATTTTGTCCCGAGCAAAAGCGGGATTAAGCATACGGGCAGCATACTGAAAAGAGTTACACTGCCGCCCATGGGCATCTGGTAGATTTTCACAAGACTCAATACCGATGACAGAGCGATAAGCACCGCGCACACGGGGATTTTGTAAAAAGGCTTTGCGTTAAGGGTTAATTTCATAATTTTTTTCCTCTCAAAAGAAAATAAGAAGCCGCGGGGAAAGTGTGACCTTATACCCGCGGCAAAAAACAGCAGTATTTTCCCTACGACGGCATTACCCGTATCAGGTTATCGGTCAGAACTCAAATTCACTCTCAGCCGTGTTAAGGCTCCCGAAATTGTTTGGTTTTCGTTTAACATTATAAGGCAGTATTTTATAAAAGTCAATACCGCTATTTAAAGCTGCTGCCGTCTATTTTAAATCCGCCGTCAAATTTGCCTTTTTCGGTATTCTCCGAAATATCGGCAAGGTCCGGAAAATCGTCAAGTATATCGTGGGTTTCGATTTCCTTTGTCACAACGGTTTCGCTTGCGGCTTCGGCAAGGTCGTCCTTGCGCCAGCTTGTGAGTAAGCTCTCACCCTCGGGGAAATCGCCCGCGGAGGTTTTGCGCTTTACGAATATAAGACAGATTATGCAGTAGATAACAAGCACCGCCGCCGCGCCGACAGTTATTTTGATACCGTCCGCAAGACCGGGTGTTTCGTAGTCAAACCTGATATCGCTTAAACCCACAGGCACCTTTACCGCCATAAAGCCCACATTCACTTTTTCGATTTCGGCGGGTTTGCCGTTAACGGTCGCGGTAAAGCCCTCATCGTAGGGCACCGAGAAGAACACAAGACTTTCCTTATCTCTTGTAACGCTTGCCGAAAAACCGTTGTTATCTGCAACAAAGCTTTTTGCCGAGGTTTTTGCAAGCCGTTTTGAGTCTGCCGCCATTTCCTCGTCTGAAAATACAAACCTTACACCCATATCCTCTGTATCGGCGGTTTCATTCTCGGTTTCGCTTATCGGCTCGGTATCAAAGTCGGTATAATCATAGTATGTCTTAATATCCGAAAAGTTTTTCATAATACCCGAATATTTTTTAATCTGTTCGTCATCAAGCACCATTGCTTTAAGGAGTAGGTTTGCCCGATTGTTTTCGGTATAACCTTCAAAATCCTCACGGGAGATATAGTAGTCATAAGAAAATCCGTAGGGAATATAGTTATCGTTTTGGTAAACGTAGTACCCGCCGGCAGTATCCTTATAGGTATAACCCGGCATTTCGGCAACGCCGTCCTCATTCACGAACCTTTCACCTGTGGTGCGGTTTAAGAGATATTTTACCGAAAGAAGAGGTCTTATCGCCGCAACATCGGTATCGGGACGCGAGCCCACACCGCGTTCAACCCCAATGCTTTCGTAAAAGTCAACTATCGAGGAGGGTACAACCGAGTGAAATGCGTTTATGGTGGGATAGCCCAAAAACATACCGGTGTTGTCAATCCCGTCATAAACGTCGATTCTGAACTCGGTATCATCGTTTAAATCCACATTACCCTCGATAAGCCGGTCGATAATATCGGGCTTTATGTCGTAGGAATGCGAGCGGCCTATGGCAATAAATATGCTTGCGTACACCGCCGAGATAACACATACAAATGCGATGCTTGACTTAAAAAACGCTTTTTTGTTCGATTTTTTGATTTTAAGCAGGAAATAAAGCACCGCAAGAGAAATGCAGGCAATCGCAACACTTATGCAGAAGCGAATGGCATAGGTATGCTCCTTATCATAGGTGTAAAGTCCGAAAGCGAGTTCTCCCGAATCGGTTTTTTTCGGGAAAAGTCCGATAACAAGGGCAAACGCCACCGTAATCGCGGCGGTCCACTTGAAGCCCGCGGTGAAATCCACCGAGCTGTCCTCAAGAAGCGATACCGTTGCAAGGCAGAGAATGAGTATCGGCATATAAAACCGTCTTGCATAGTATGCCGAGTTAAAAGCATAAAAGGCGCTGTTTAATATGGGCACCAATGCCATAAAAAGACAGATGCCGAGCAGGCGCTTTTTCCAGTCGCCCTTTTTGTAAATAAAGAGGGTGAAAAAGCCGGTTGTACTGAAAACAGGCAGCCAGCCGCCGAGTGACGACCACTTGACATTTGCGCCGGGGAAGAAAATGGGTCTTGCGGGGTTGTCCGGCGGGAAGAAAAAGCATTCGAGCACGTTAAGGTAAATCTGCTCCTTGCCGTAAACTATACCGCTCCAACCGAGTAAAAACTCGGACACCCTGCTGTTGCCGACAATGGCGTATATCGAGGGAAGCAGTAACGCCGACGATAACAAAAGCCCCAAAACCGCCTCGAAAACAAGCCATAAAAATCTTGTAAAACGTATTCTTACCGCCTTTGAGCATACTCTTACAAGGAAGTAAATGATGCAGAAAACCACCATTCCGAAGAAGAAAAAGTAGTTGACAACGGCGCAAAGGCAAACGGTGAGCGCAAACACGCCGCGGCGGTTTTCGGTGATGAAAAGCTCAAGCGCGTAAAGCAGCAGAGGAAATACGATTATCGCCTCGTGGAAGTGGTTGAAAAAGATGTTGTAAACCGAAAATCCCGAAAATGCATAAAGCAGACCGCCGAGGCTTGCGGCGAGCGGAGTTCTTGTAAAGCGCCTGATATAGATATATCCCGTAAGGGCGGCAAGTGCAAACTTTAATATAAGCAGCGGCCCCATAAGATAGGGCACAAAGCTTGAGGGGAACAAAAGCGTAAGATAGAAAAACGGACTGCCGAGCAGATAAAAGCTGTACGACCCGATA
>JAZUGP010000076.1:0-7504 GCA_045641225.1 Acutalibacteraceae bacterium | reverse complement strand
CTAATATAATCAGATATTTTATGACGATTCCCGAAGCCGTATCACTTGTTTTGCAGGCGGGCAACTCGGCAAAGGGCGGAGAAATATTCGTGCTCGATATGGGCAAACCCGTAAAAATAGTTGACCTTGCCGAAAAGCTTATAAAGCTTTCGGGGTACAAGCCGTATACCGATATTAAGATTAAGTTTGTGGGTCTGCGCCCCGGTGAAAAGCTGTATGAAGAGATGCTTATGTCGGAGGAGGGACTCAAAAAAACCGATAACAGCCTTATTTATATTGGCAGACCTATCGATTTTGATGAGGACAGGCTTATGATGTTGCTTACAAAGCTTAAAGATAATATGTATGACGATTCTTATGATTTGCGTGAGTTGGTACAAGAAATAGTGCCGACATATCAGTACAGTAAAGAAAAGTAAAAAATAACAAACAAAAGGCGTTTTCCGTGTGGAAAACGGCTTTTGTTATTATTCTTTAATTTCGCTCATATAATTTTTTGAAAGATAAAAGCAAAAAGAAAGGGCGATAAAATGAAAGAATATTATCCTGAGGGATTTTTGTCCGATACCTTGGAAAACACGAGAAATATGAACACTCCCGCGGCTGTCTCCATAGCGCTTTCAAATAAAACCGTTCTTGAAGCCACGGCGCTTTTGTGTGACGAACAGCATAACATAACGGTAGACCTCGGCTGTATGAAAGGAATAATTCCGCGTGAGGAGGGAGCCATAGGCATAAGAGAGGGGACAACAAGGGATATTGCGCTTATTTCCCGTGTGGGTAAGCCGGTGTGCTTTGTGGTTACCGATATCAAAACCGATAATTTGGGCAGATTGTATGCCGTGCTTTCGCGCAGATGTGCGCAGGAGCAGTGCAAAAGACATTTTTTAAGCACTAAAAGGGTGGGAGACATAATCCGAGCAAAAATCACCCACCTTGAAAGTTTCGGTGCCTTTTGCGATATCGGATGCGGCAATATAGCGCTTTTACCCATCGACTCGATTTCGGTTTCGAGGATTTCACATCCGCGTGACCGTTTCAGAGTAGGAGATGATATAAGGGCAATAATAAAATCCGTTTCATCGGACGGCAAAATCACCCTCTCACATAAAGAGCTTTTGGGTACATGGGAGGAAAATGCGTCTTTGTTTTCGCAGGGAAGAACGGTATCGGGAATAGTTCGCAGCATAGAGGACTACGGCGTGTTTGTGGAGCTTACCGCAAATCTTGCCGGACTTGCCGAGCCTAAAAACGATGTCTACATAGGTCAGCAGGCAAGTGTTTATATAAAAAGCATAATTCCCGAAAAAATGAAGATAAAACTTATAATTATTGATAGTTTTAATTCCGAAGCACAGTCGGGTTATGAGTACTTTTACACCGGTGACAGAATAACCTATTGGAGTTATTCGCCGGAGGGTTGCCGAAAAACAATTTGCAGTGAATTTTTAAGATAAGTTGTGGTTGATTTTATCAGGATTTGAGGTTATAATACCTATCGGTGATAAAAATGAGTGAAAATCAAAGCTGCAGCGGAAATTGCAGCAGTTGTTCAAGCAACTGCGAATCCCGTAAAAAAGAAAGTTTTATTGAGCCTACCGGAGAGTATAACACAATAAAAAATGTTGTTGCCGTAATAAGCGGTAAGGGCGGAGTGGGGAAGTCCACAGTAAGCTCACTGCTGGCGGTAGAGCTTAACCGCAAGGGCTATAAGGTGGGCATACTTGATGCTGATATTACCGGTCCCTCGATACCCAAGGCGTTTGGTATTAACGCGGGAGCGTTGCAAAACGAGCTTGGCATTCTGCCTGCCGAAACCGCAAACGGTATCAAAATTATTTCAATAAATATGATGCTTAAGGAACACGATGCTCCGGTGGTTTGGCGCGGTCCCGTAATTGCGGGCGCAGTTAAACAGTTCTGGCACGATGTTGTGTGGGGCGACCTTGATTATCTTATTATTGACTGTCCTCCCGGTACCGGCGATGTTCCGCTTACCGTATTTCAGTCTATTCCGCTTGATGCTGCGGTTATTGTTACCTCGCCGCAGGATCTTGTTTCGCTTATAGTCAAAAAGGCTTATAATATGGCAAAAATGATGGATATAAATGTACTCGGTCTTGTTGAAAATATGAGCTATGTAAAATGTCCCGACTGCGGTAAGGAGTTCAGTATTTTCGGCGGCGGCACCGAAAGTCTTGCCGAGGAAATCGGTGTAGACCTTCTTGCAAAGCTTCCCATTGACCTTTCGCTTTCCGCAATGGTTGATAACGGCTCAATAGAGCTTGTTAAGGAAAATTATCTTAATAAGGCTGTGGATAAGCTTGAAAGCATAAGAAAGCTATGAGAATGCGCAAGAAAAAGCATCTTGCCGAAAGGCTTTGCGATGCTCAGGAATATTTGTATATAAGTGACTGTGCCGACCGCAATTTCAATACGGCAATAAATGATAAGGACTATATTGACCTTGAAACTTTTTTCAGCAGAAAAGCACCGCTTTATCTTGAAATAGGGTGTGGCAAAGGCAGATTTGCGGTAGAATATGCAAAGGCTCATCCCGAAATAAATCTGCTTGCCGTTGAAAAGGATGCAAATGTTATTGTTGCCGCCTGCGAGAATGCAAAAAGTGAGGGCATTTCAAACGTAAGATTTTTGAAATGCTCAGCAGAGTATATTGAACGGCATTTAAGAGAGAAAAGCGTTGCGAGGATTTTTCTTAATTTTTCCTGCCCGTTTCCAAAAAACAAATATGCGTCACACCGCCTTACAAGTGCAAATTTTCTGTCTATATATAAGCGCATTATGTGTGACGGTGCTGAGATACATCAAAAAACGGATAATATGCATTTTTTTGAGTTTTCGATTGAACAGCTTTCACAGTGCGGATTTGCCTTTAAAAATGTATCGTTTGATCTTCACAACAGCTCTTTTGAAAATAATATTATGACCGAGTATGAGGAAAAGTTCACAAAACTCGGTATGCCTATTTACAGGCTTGAAGCATACTTAGTATAAAAACAAGTGCCGTATGAAAGAGATTTACGGCACTTGTTTTCTTTGCCCCTAAACGTGATTTCGAGGGCAGGAGTTATTGATTTAAACCGATGATTTCAAGAACGGATATCGGATTATCGTTAACCGTCGCTTCAATGTGAATATGAGAGGGATCCATACATTCGCACGGCACAGTGTCGCATATACCGATAACGTCGCCGGCATTTACCTTTTGACCCGTCTTCAGCTTTATATCTTTAAGACCGCAGTATTTAACCTTTATGCCGTTTTTGTGGTCTATTGTAACCGTTCCGCCGTAATCGGCACTGTTGTCGGTTGCAACAACTGTTCCCTCACTTATTGATTTAACATTTGAATCCTTTGCACACTCAATGTCAAAGCCCAAATGAAGCCGCATATCGGCATAGGTGCTTGAATACTGTAAAGCGGTATCGCTGTAATTCTTTATAACCTTTCCTTCGGTGGGCAAAACAAAAACCTGCTTTTCTTCTTTATCGGTGCTTTCGGTTTGGCTTTGGCTTTCCTCATAAGGAACATCGCTTACCGTGTTTTTAACATCGGCCTCGGGTGTTGTGTTTTCCTGATTTATTTCACTTTCATTATATGAGGAAGTATCCTTTTTGTATGACGAATTATCGGGCATTTCGTTTATTTTTGTTTTGGGTTTTGAAAAGGCAAGATACGATGCTCCGCCTATTGCGATAAGGCAACAGGCTATAACTGTATAAAAGGTAAGGTTTCCCCGAAACTTCGGACTTTTTGAAAATTTCATTTTACTGTCTCCTTAATTTTTTTCACGGTTATATTATTGTCGTACTTTGATATCTTTATACTTTTTGTTGTAAGAAAAATAATTTTGTGTTATTCTAAATAAAAGACTTTTTGAAATGGGGTTGAGGCGTTGAGCAGTAATACTTACGATTGTCTTATTATCGGAGGCGGTGCGGCGGGACTCTGCTGTGCCATAGGTGTTAAAACCAAATGTCCCGATATCTCGGTTGCTGTTGCCGAGCAGTTGCCGAGAGTGTGTAAAAAGCTGATTACTACCGGCAACGGCAGATGCAATATAACAAATAAAGACCTCGACATTTCGCATTATCATACACACAACAAGGAGTTTTGCGCGGATATCCTTAAAAGATACGGCAACCGTGAAATTGAGGATTTTTTCAACAGTATCGGAATAGATTTTTATTTTGAGGAGGACGGGAGAGTATACCCTGCCTCTTTGCAGGCATCATCTGTTGTTGATGCACTGCGTTTTAAGGCTGACGAGATCGGCGTGATAACCTTAACCGATACTCCGGTATTCCAAGTAAAATCCGAAAAAGAATGGTATACTGTATCTACCAATAATAACGAATACCGCGCAAAATCAGTCCTTTTTGCAACGGGACTTTACTCGGGCGGTAAAATGTCCGGATCGGACGGCAGCGGACTGAAAATCCTTCAAAAAATGGGGTACAAGTCATATAAAACTGCCCCTGCCTTAGTTCAGATAAAAACCGAAACTGAAATTGTGCGTCAATTAAAAGGTATAAAGGTAAATGCGGCGGTAACACTTTGTACCGATAATATAAAGCTGCGCAAAGAATATGGCGAGGTGCTCTTTTGCGATTACGGTCTTTCGGGACCTCCTGTTATGCAGATTTCGGGCGAGGTTGCAACCGCACCCGATGATAAATACATTTTGCTTGATTTAAGTCCGTTGAATGATTATGACAGTTTGCTTGAAATACTTAAAAGACGCAAGGCAACACTTGATTTAAGGCACTGTGATGAGTTTTTAAGCGGCCTTTTAAATAAAAGAGTAGGGCAGACCGTTATGAAAATCTGCGGATTTAAGCAATCTGATTATGTTAAAGATTTAAAGGACGGAGATTTGCGCGAAATAGCCGCAACTGTGAAAAAACTCAGGTTTAAGGTTACGGGAACAACGGGATTTGATAATTCGCAGGTAACCTCAGGCGGTATTGACACAGAACAGTTTTATGAAAAAACAATGATGTCAAAGCTTCATAAAGGACTTTTCTGTGCAGGTGAAATACTTGATGTTTACGGTGATTGCGGCGGATACAATCTTGCTTTTGCATGGGCAAGTGGTATGTGTGCTGCTGACGGTATAACTGATTTTTTGGGTGACGGTAAATGATACTGCTTAACAACTTGTTTTTGCCGCTTGATGCGGATTTTTCCGATTTGATGCCGTATGTTGCAAAAGAACTCGGCGTAAAATCCGATATGATATCATCGGCAATTCTGCACAAAAAGTCAGTTGATGCAAGGCACAAAAACGATATTAAGTTTTGTTGCAGTGTTAAAGTATCACTTAAATGCGACGAGAATAAAATACTTAAAAGGGTTAAAAATGCCGTTTTGTTCCGTGAAATTGTTTACACATATAAAAAAGCCGAGTTAAACGGCAGAGCCCGTCCCGTTGTTATTGGCTTCGGCCCTGCCGGAATGTTTGCATCTCTTATACTTGCAAAGGCAGGTCTTTGCCCGATAGTTTTGGAACGCGGTGCCGATGTTGATACACGAGCCCGAAAAATAAACGGTTTTTTCGGCGGCGGAAAGCTTGATGAAAATACCAATGTGCAGTTCGGTGAGGGCGGCGCCGGTACCTTTTCGGACGGCAAGCTCAACACCGGAATAAAGGATGAGCGCATAAGATTTGTGCTTGAAAGGTTTGCGGAATACGGCGCCGATAAAAATATTCTCACCGATGCAAAACCGCATATAGGAACCGATGTTTTACGAAACGTTGTAAAAAAACTTCGCGAGGAAATAATAAGTCTTGGCGGAGAGGTTTTGTTTAACAGCAAGGTTGAAAATATTAAAACCGATAACGGAAAAATAACATCAGTTATACTTAAAGACAGGGAGATTATCTGTGACAATATTGTTCTTGCAATAGGTCACAGCGCCCGTGATACCTTTAAAATGTTGCGTGATAACGGTCTTAAAATGGAGAAAAAACCGTTTTCGGTGGGCGTACGTATCGAGCATCTGCAGTGCGATATTAACAGAGCGCTTTATGGCGATGAAAACGGCAGCCTCGCACTTAAAGCCGCCGACTATAAGCTGTGGACACACCTAAAAAACGGCAGGGGAGTATACAGCTTTTGTATGTGTCCGGGCGGCGAGGTTATAAACGCATCAAGCAAAGAGGGTTTTCTTGCGGTAAACGGTATGAGTAACAGCCGACGGGACGGAATAAACGCCAACAGCGCAATTCTTGTAAACGTTAACCCCGAGGATTTAAGCGAAGACATCTTTTCGGGAATATATTTACAGGAAAAAATCGAAAAATGCGCTTTTGATATCGCAAACGGTGCTGTACCGGTAACAACCGTTGGCAGATTTGTTTTCGGTGATAATACCGATATAGGAAAGGTGAAGCCTACCGTTAAACCAAACTATGTTTTAGCGGACCTTAATAAATTATTCCCCGATTTTGTATCAAACAGCCTTAAGGAAGGAATACTCTGTTTCGATAAAAAAATAAAAGGCTTTGCGGATAAAGAAGCAGTACTCACCGCACCCGAAACCCGAAGCTCGTCACCCGTTAGAATACCGCGCGGCGTAAATATGTCGGCTGATATAAAAGGGCTTTACCCCTGCGGTGAGGGAGCAGGCTACGCCGGAGGAATAATGTCCGCTGCGGTTGACGGCATCAAGGTAGCCGAGAGTATTATAGATATGTTTAATTTTGCATAGTAAAATGTGCAGCAAACAGTAAAAATGTGTAACTATTTATAAAAATGCTTTATTGTTAAAAAATAAACAGAAAACACTTGAAAAAAGTATGCATTTGGGGTAAAATATTAACAGTAAAAATTTAGGAGGTATTTTCCAATGGTTAAAGTTGCAATTAACGGATTCGGCCGTATCGGTCGTCTCGCATTTCGTCAGATGTTCGGCGCTGAGGGCTATGATGTAGTAGCTATCAACGACCTTACAAAGCCCTCTATGCTCGCAAATCTTCTTAAGTATGATACAGCTCAGGGCGGTTATTGCGGTTTTATCGGTGAGAATAAGCACACCGTTTCCGCTGACGATGAAGCCGGCACCCTTACTGTTGACGGCAAAACCCTTAAGATTTATGCTGAAAAAGATGCCAAGGATCTTCCCTGGGGCAAGCTCGGTGTTGATGTTGTTCTCGAATGCACCGGTTTCTACACTTCAAAAGAAAAGTCACAGGCTCACATTGATGCAGGTGCTAAAAAGGTAGTTATTTCCGCTCCTGCCGGCAATGATCTTCCCACTATTGTTTACAGCGTAAACGAGAAAACTCTTACCAAAGAGGACAAGATTATTTCCGCCGCTTCCTGCACCACCAACTGCCTCGCTCCCATGGCTAAGGCACTTAACGATTATGCTCCCATTCAGAGCGGTATTATGAGCACCATACATGCTTATACCGGTGATCAGATGATTCTTGACGGTCCCCACAGAAAAGGCGATCTCCGCCGTGCCCGTGCAGGTG
>JAZUGP010000075.1:0-3321 GCA_045641225.1 Acutalibacteraceae bacterium | reverse complement strand
ATGCCTGATATGTTTTTACAACGATATTTTGCGCTTGTTTTGTAACATCACGCAAAGCAATTACCGAAACGAGAGATGTGTCCTTTAAAAGCGTAATCATTTCGTTGCCGAGGGCAGGGAGAATGTTTTTGATAGCCTGAGGAATTACTATGTAACGCATAGTTTGAATATAGTTAAATCCAAGGCTTCTTCCTGCTTCAGTCTGACCTTTGCCGATAGACATAAGACCGGAACGGGCAATTTCCGCAACATATGCGCCCGAGTTTATACCAAGCGTAATTACGGCACATACAATCATACCTTCATCATTTTTCGGCACCATAATTACAAAACCCATAATGAGTAACTGAACCATCATGGGAGTTCCTCTGATTACCGTAAGATAAATCTTGCAGATTAAATTTACGATTTTAAGGACGGGATTTTTCTTTTTATGCGTATTACTGTCATAAGCAGTTCGTATCACAGCAACTATCAAACCTATAATGATACCTAAAAGCAGTGCGCCTATGGTAACAATGAATGTGATTTTAAGTCCGTCTGTAAAGAATTTCCATCTGTTTTGAAAAATAAAGGTTTGATAAATTTGATACAAAAGTGTTTGTAACCAAGACGGAACATTTTTTATCCAGTTCGGTGCGGTTTCAAGCCAGGCTGCCTGTGTAATAAATTCCATATTTCACCTCATATAGAGTGAGGCAAGAGCGATAAATCACTCTTGCCTGAATATTAAATCAGATTTATTCAGCTTTTATATATTTGTTGAGAATTTCCTCAATTTTGCCTTCGTTTTTAAGTTCGGTAATGGCATTGTCTATCTTCTTAAGAAGTTCGCCGTTTTCTTTTGAAACTGCTGCTGCGTAATCTTCTGAAACATATTCGGTTTCAAGAATTTTAAGGCCTTCATTCCTTGCAACAAAGTTCTTTGCAGGTTCGTTATCAATTACAACACAATCAATCTGTTCCTGCAATAAAGCGGCAACAGCCAAAGAGCCTTCTTTATACTGATTAACACAGTCCTGACCGTAGTCATCGGTGCAGTATATATCACCGGTTGTTCCGGACTGAACACCAATCTTTTTACCTGCTAAATTGTCAATAGAAGTAATTGGTGAATTTTCTTTAACGATTACAACCTGTTTTCCGGTTGCGTATGATTGGGTAAAATTAACCGACTGCTTACGTTCTTCGTTTACCGTAAGACCGGCAAATACTACATCAATTGAACCGCTCTGAACTGCTGTGAGCAATGAGTCAAAATCCATATCTTTAATAGTAAGTTTCATACCGATTTTTTTAGCGACTGCTGCCGCAATTTCAGCATCAATACCTACAACCTTGCCGTTGTCGTCAACAAATTCATACGGTGGGAAGCCTGCTGCAGTTCCCATAATGAGTTCGGGTTCATCTGAAGACTTACTGTCCTTGCCGCAACCTGCAAACATTACCGCTACAAGTGCAACTGCCAAAACGGCACAAATGATTTTCTTCAAGTTTTTCATAAAAACTCTCCTTATACTTTACAATTTTTATTATATATAAAGTATAATGTAAAAATACTAATTTGTCAAGTTCGCTTTGCATAAATATTCAAAATACTGTTATATATTTTAAAAATCACATAAGAAAAACAGTTAATTTTTATGTTTTTAACAAGGAAATAAGATGCATAATTTTTGAATAATATTCATTATAAAAACGAATTCCAACTGAATTTTTGAGCCTTTGTTATTTCTTTTATATAGTATATTGTCTTTTTTATACTGATTTTAGATTCGGCGCGTTTTGATTCAGATAAATAGTTTACGGCATCACATAGTTCGTCGTTTATTAAATATACATCGTTTTTATACATATAGGGAATAAGAATATTACTTGTTTTGCTTTGTTTAATTTCTTTTATGGCTTTTTTGTCTTCCCCCGACTCTATATATTCAATCGCTTTATTAAGCGATTTGACTTTATTGTCACAAAATTTTTCAATACTGCTTTGTCCGTAAAAATATATACATATTGAAATTCCGAGTAAAATTCCTGCTGCTATCAGTCTTTTCATAATGTTTTTTCCTTTTTTGTTATTGTGTATTTTTTGTTTCGGTCAGATGTCATTAAAAAGACATCGCCGATATTCATTTTTTCACTGTTTAATATTTTATCGATGTCTTTTCTTTCTAATGATAAAGCGGTGAGAGATTCCTTGACGATTTTTCCGTCGGTAATTACGGGTAAAGGCAAAAAAGCAGGTGAAGGACTTATATTCATATCCGAAACTTTTACCGTTTCGACCTCGCTTTTTTTCATTACACTCAAATCGCCGTTGACTTCAAGCACCGCAAAAGCAACATCTTCAATTCTGAAAATATCTTTTCCCCTCAAAAGTTCAATTAAATCAAGAAGTGTCATACGAACATCTTGCATTGCGTGTTGGTCGATAACCCCGTTCTTTATTATTACGGCGGACTTACCGCTCATTATTTTTCTTATATGAAAGTTTTTCATTGCAAGTATAGAAACCGAAATTTCAAGAACAACCAAAATAAATATTGCAATAATACCCGATAATATAGGTTGATTTGTGTCTTGCAAAGGTATAGCGGCAATTTCTGAAATCAAAAGAGTAATTACAAGTTCGTTAGGCTGCATATCTCCGATTTGTCTTTTTCCCATTAAGCGTATTGCAATCGTTACTACTATATATATAATCACAGTTCTGAAAATAATATTTAACATTTTTTATCACCAGTTATATCATTCTCAAATAATCTTGCAATATTACTGCTTTAATGTTATAATAATTAAGTTATAAATTATATTTTATAGGAGTTGGTATTTAATGGACGACCCGGGGAGTAGTATTTTACTCTATATTGCACTGATATTTTGCTGTGCTTATTTTTCGGGGACAGAAATTGCTTTGGCATCGGTCAATCGCATACACATTTTAAGTATGTCATCAAAAGGGATTAAGGGCGCTGATAAGGTTTTAAAGGTGCTTGATAATTTTGACGATGCCTTGTCTACGCTTCTTGTGGGCAATAATATTGCAAGTGTTTCTATTGCGACAATTTCGGTAGTTATTGCCACTGAAATTTTCGGTAAAAACTCTGTTAGCGTTGTTACGGTTGTTACATCTTTTATAATTTTTCTTTTCGGTGAGATGTTACCGAAAAGTTTTGCGAGGTCCTGTAATGAAAAATTCGCTTTGAAAACCGCAGGAGTTTTGCTTGTTTTAATGAAGATTTTTAAACCTATTACGGTTTTGCTTTCTTTTATTTCAGATTTCGCATCAAAACCTTTTAAGAAAAAAGCGGAAGAAAATGT
>JAZUGP010000074.1:0-5655 GCA_045641225.1 Acutalibacteraceae bacterium | reverse complement strand
AAAGAATTAAAAAAACTCACATTACTGAAAATAGGGGATAAGGACGAAAAAAAGCGTGTTGCAACCGTTAAATTTGACGAGGCAAAATTTGAAAACCACGTTAAAAATATTGATATACATTATGTTGTCAGCGGTAAAGAAAAAATCCTTGTTTCAAATAGTATAGATAATCTTGTAAGATTGACTAAATACGACTGCGACAATGACTATGAGCTATTTGATATAAGCCGTGATTTTTCTTCGGTTGTTTTATTTCCCGGGGATTTTTTAGTTGTTTATCCGGGAGAAGCACATGCGCCAAAAATTTCTGATAATGGAGAAGATGTTTATAAAACAGTTATCAAACTAAAATACTGATGTAGAAAAATTGGTAAATAAAAACGGCTATTTTGATAATTTATTTAAGAAACAGATTGTCATATAATTACATTGCTGTTTAAGTAAATATCCGTGTTAGGCAAACTTATTTGTGTTTTGTTTTAAAGGAATTTTACGGAGGAAAACGATGCTTGATAAACATTTAGTGGCAACAACCCGTCCGCAAGCAAAAGAAAAAAACATTATAAATTGGGGAAATTATCGTATCACGGTATTGCAGGACAGATTGTTCCGCTTGGAGCGAAGCGAAAATCAAAAATTCCGTGATGATGCAACGCAGTCAGTTTGGTTTCGTGATATGCCCGAACAAGAATTCACGGTTACTGATGACGGAAATACTCTTACTGTTTCAACAAAGCAATGCACTCTAATTGTAAAGGAAAGCCGGGAAAATTGCCGTGTTAAATTAAACAACGAGTTTTTTGAAATCAACAATGAAGGCAATTTAAAGGGAACTGCACGGACATTAGACGGATATGATGGCGATATGTTTGTAGGACTGCAAAACAAAAAAGCATCGGAAATGTCTGAGGACAAAAGAATCAAACTCGAAAACGGAGTTTGCTCTGTAAACGGAATTGCCGTTTTTGATGATGTTAATTCTCTTACGCTCGGCACAGACGGCGAGGTTAAACCGATTCGTGGCGACGGTTCAGACGAATATATTTTTGTATACGGTGATGATTACCGTTCTGCCGTTAAAGCTCTTTTTATGATTTGCGGAAGCACACCGCTCATTCCCCGCTTTGCTTTGGGAAATTGGTGGAGCAGATATTATATTTATACGGATAAAGAATATTTGCGTTTGTTAAATTCATTTGAGGAACAAAAGGTACCTCTTACCGTTGCAACGATTGATATGGATTGGCATTATTCCAAAGAAATGGAAGAAGATTTACATATCACGGAAAAGGGAAGAAATACAGAGTTTTGCGGCGGTAATGACGGTTGGACAGGTTATACTTGGAATAAAAGACTCTTTCCCGATTACAAAGATTTTTTACGAAAAATCAAAGAAAAGAATTTGAAAATAACGCTGAATTTGCATCCGGCAGGCGGTATCCGCTGGTGGGAAGACTGCTATAAGGATATAGCCAAAGCAATGGGTGTGGACTCGGAAAACGGCGAATGGGTAAAGTTTGATATTGCAAATACCGATTTTATCAATAATTATTTTTCAAAAGTTCATAAGCCCTATGAGGACGACGGCGTTGCGTTTTGGTGGATTGATTGGCAACAAGGCACAAACTCTGCTATGGAGGGTTTAGACCCGTTATGGTCGCTTAACCATTACCACTATTTAGATAATGCACTTAACCACAGCGCACCTCTTATTTTATCACGCTATGCAGGAATCGGCTCTCACAGATATCCTTTGGGATTTTCGGGCGATACGCATATTTCGTGGGAGACATTAAACTACTTACCGCAGTTTACGGCAACGGCAAGCAATGTCGGATATACTTGGTGGTCGCACGATATAGGCGGACATATGTTCGGAGAAAAAGACGATGAAATGTATTTGCGCCATATTCAGTACGGTGTGTTCAGCCCCATTAACCGATTGCATTGCTGTAATGCTGAGGTATGCACCAAAGAGCCGTGGGCTTATGAAAACGGAACGGGTGAATTGGCAAGAAAATGGCTTAGATTCCGTCATAAATTGATACCGTATCTTTATACTGCGTCTTACCGAACTTACAAAGAGGGAGCGGCACTTGTAGAGCCGTTATACTATGAGTGGAAATCCGAAAATGCTTATAAATATAAGAATGAGTATCTGTTCGGTGGGGAACTGTTGGTATCACCCATAACAACACCGATAGAAAAAGACGGTTTTTCACGCACCGAAATTTGGCTTCCCGAGGGTAAATGGTATGATATTTTTATCGGAGCAGAGTATAATTCGGGTAAAGGTGGCAAAGAGCTTACAATACTTCGTAAGCTTGATACGGTTCCGGTATTTATAAAGTCGGGCGGTATTTTACCGCTTTCGGCAGATGAGGGTAATTCAGTAAATAATCCTAAAACTTTGGAAGTGCTTGTTTGGCCGGGTAACGGTGAATACACACTTTACGAAGACGGCAGAACCGAAGAAGTAACAGACGAATCATTTACAAAATTCTCGGCTTTTTATGAGGAAGAAAACGGTCTTACAAAGCAAACACTTGAAATAAGTATGAGCGGTAACAGTAAGGTTATTCCGAAAGACCGTATATTAAAAATTCGGTTTAAGGATATAAAAGACGGCAGCATATCGGTATTTGCCGATAATAAAGAGATTAAAGCAGAAGAAATACTGTCTGATTGCGCCGCAGTAGATATTAAAATTGACGCATCAAAGAAATACTGGGTTTCAGTAACTTATAAAGGGCAGTCGAAATTAGAAAAGCTAAAAGCCTATGCTTGCAAAACTCTTACAGCCGCAAAAGGAAACATTATTGATAAGGACGACCTGTGGAAAGCAATTCAAAAGGTTGAAAGTGTAGAAGAATACGTTAAACTTATAGATAAAACCGATAAGATTTCTGATACTGTAAAGCTTTGCTTGAAGGAAGTTTTGTAAATATTTAATTCTATGAATTGAATTGATTTGATTTTTTATAGGTGAAATGATGTTATATTCATATATTTTTGATTTTGACGGTACACTTGTTGACTCAATGGAATATTGGGCGGGTGTTCATATAAGGGCTTTACAAGACAACGGTATAAATCCGCCGGAAAATTTTGTTGAAACAATAACGGCACTTGGTAATTTAAAAGCATCTGAATATACCATTTCACTTGGTCTTGATATTTCGTTAAATGAATATATTAAAAAGGTTAATGATGAATTGCGTATTGAGTATTTACAAAGGGTACCGCTTAAATCAAATGTGTCAAAAACCTTAAAAGAATTAAATAAACACGGAATAAGTCTTAATGTATTAACGGCTTCGCCCCACTTATATGTTGATGACTGCTTGAAAAAACTCGGAATTTTTGAATGTTTTGATAATATTTGGACAATTGATGATTTTGGGCATACAAAATCAGAAAAAATCATTTATGAGAATGCCGCAAAGAGAATCGGTGTAGATGTTAATGATTGTGTCTTTGTTGATGATAATTATATAGCAATTAAAACTGCAAAAGAAGCAGGTATGAAAACTGTCGCAATCTATGATGATTCATCAAAAAATGCCATCACAAAACTAAAAAGTATTGCTAATTTATATATTTTTGATTTTAGCGAAATAATTAGAATGCTTTAATAATTTTTTTATGGGAAGATTGTTATTATGAAGTTGAATTTTTTAGGAACAAGCCACGGAGTTCCGTCAAAAGACCGATTTTGCCAAAGCATTTTATTAGAGACTAACGGTCAGTATTATATTTTTGATGCCGGCGCACCGATATCCGATTTATTATTAAGGATAGATGTTCCTTTTGAAAAAGTAAATTCCGTTTTCATTTCGCATATGCATTCAGACCATACTGTTGGATTATTCCATTTTATAAATCTGTCAACATGGTATTATAAAAATACAAAATTCAAAGTTTTATTACCTGAAGAATCGGCGATTGACGATATGAGATACATATCCGAAAAGTCTTTTGGCATTAAAATTGCAGAAGAAAGAATTGAACTTTCTGTATATGAAGATGGCAAAATCTTTGAAGACGAAAATATAGTTGTTACGGCTATACGCACAAATCATTTGGGAAAAGGCAGGCACTCGTATTGCTTTATCGTTGAAGCAGAGGGGAAAAGGATATTGATATCAGGCGATTTATCACCCACTTTAGACGATTTACCAAATTTGATTGATAAATGGCCTTTTGATTTTGCCGTATTTGAATGTGCACATTTTGAAGCTGAAAAAATACTTGATAAATTAAACGGCATCAAATCAAAAAAGGTAGCGTTCATTCATGTATTTCCGCTTGAGAAATATGATGTTTTTGAAAAAAACAAGCATAATTTCTCTTTTGAACTGATTATGCCGAATGACGGCGATGTTATAACAATTTAAATGATACTGTTATTTATAAAACGGCAATAAATTAAACGCAGAGTATAAAGAACTCTGCGTTAATTTTTTTATGTTGATTATTTGAGCGATTATTCACGCTATACAGGAGAATTGGTAAAAATCGGACATTTGTTTAGACTTTAACTTATGATAAAATATATTTATAAGTTGCTATGGATATATTCGCTGTTTTAAGGATTCTTTCCTGTAATTTGACGGTGTAAAGCCAGTTGCTTTATGGAATACTTGAGAAAAATACGATAGACTGCTGAAACCGCATTCTTCACATATTTCAGTTATTGATTTGCTTCCTTTTTCAAGCATATTTTTTGAAAGAACTATTCGTGTTTCTAAAATATATTCCATTACTGTTTTACCGATTTTCTTTTTGAATTGAGTGCAAAAATAATATTTACTGATTCCGATATTTGAACATAAGTTATCTATCGTAATTTTGCTTTTGATATTTTGGTTGATATACTGTATGGCTTTATATATAGAGTTTCTTGAAGCAGAATCGCTTTCAACACAGTATTTGTCTAAATAAATAAACAGTTTCAAACAGTTTGAATACAGTATTGATTCAAAGTATTTTGAATTTTGGTCGGTATTGTTTACAGTTCTGAATATTTCATCAACATCGTTAAAATCTTTATCGTCAATATGAGCGTAAATAATTGAATTTGAATTCAGATTATAAAATATATTGTCTTTTTCAAATATATTGCAAATCCTATACATCTCATCGGGCGTAAATATCAATTTGCTTCTTTCGTATTTTTCCGGGTATTGTTGCATTGTATAATGATATTCATTTGCGGATATCAAAACCAAAGTTCCTCTTTTTATTGGGTATATTTTTTTACTGCAAACAATGCTGCCCTCATCAGAATATACAAAAATAATAATTGTATTTGTTGATGCGTGCCAGGTTTCAAATAATTCATCTTTGTTTTTTTGACGGTATATTATTCTATCTTTCATAATAAATGCCTCTTTTATTTTTTCTTTTACAATTAAATCATAAAAAAGCAAAAAAAGCAACCACAATAAAATTTCAAATAATATTTTGATATTCTTTTATAGAATTTTTTGTTAAAATAATAGTGAATATATATTTTTTGAAAAAATTCAACACCGAATTGAGGAGGACAAAAAATGGATTGCCAATTTATCATAGAATCGGAATATAAAATTGTGGGTAAGGACCCGAACTACGGACTTGCACATATGGATAACAGCATAGAAATAATACAAA
>JAZUGP010000073.1:0-65865 GCA_045641225.1 Acutalibacteraceae bacterium | reverse complement strand
GATACGAGATTCGAAAAGCCGACCTGCGAAGCAGGGGAAAAACATTTCGGGGAAATGTTTTTCAGGCGGGTGCGTGTCGGGCGCGACAGCGACCAAGCGAATCGGACTCCCTGCTTTATGCTGCTTTATTGGTATTTTTTTAAAAGTTATACATTACATAAACAATTCACGGGCTGCGCATCGCACAGCCCGTTCTTTTTTTAACATTTCTTAAATCTCATCGCATAATATATCGGCGCGTAAAATATTATAGCCGTAAGCGGAGGCATCATTCTTTACAAATCTTGCAACGCACTCGGCATCAAACGGCTCGCTGTCATGGTTTTCTATCTCCACGGCAGTGTGCACGGTAACCGTACCGTCCTCAGAAACATTCACACTCTTTAATGTGTGGCGATATACCGAAAAGCCGCGCGGTATGATATAAACATATCCCTCTTTGGCAGGATAATCAACGTTTATTTCCGAAAGCCTTGCCGCCTTTATGCCGTACATATCAAATATATACTGCTCTACCACACCCATACTTACAAAATCATCCTCAGCATAGTTAAGCAATGCCGGCATCGAAGCGTTTACAACACTTTCGGTGTTATCAAAATCGTTATCGTAAACAAAGCTGTGATTAAGCATGTTAAGAAGCCGTGCATCGCGAACGGCAAATGCCTGCTCATCAAACTCGGGTAGCTCGGGTGTTTTTGCCCACGCGGGCGCCGCAAGACAAATGCAGGCGATAACAATTACAGCCGCAAAGATAATCGCTGCCGCTTTTTTCATCATACTATCGCCCGCCTTTCTTTTATTACAAGTTTATTATACTACGCGTTTTTAAAAAAGTGCAGCAACAATTCGGTTACAAATAGTTTCATAAATGTTACCTTTATCATCACATTAAATGTATAATGGGCGCGACGTTTGTATATTTTCTACAACAATCAACTTTTTATTACATAATATCTAAAAAAATATTAACGGCGTTAAAAATATTAGTTGTAATTACCAAAACGGTGTGATATAATTTCTATTGTAATCGTAAATCTTTTTTGCGGTTGCAAGATATAAAAGGAGTGTATTGTTGTGAATCGTTACGACGAAAACCTAATCAAAAACATTGCAATTCTCGGTCACGGCGGCTCGGGTAAAACCACACTTGCCGATGCTGTCCTATATTACGGAAAGGCAACCGAAAGAATAGGTAAGTCCGCTGACGGTACATCTGTTTTCGACTTTGACGCAGAAGAAAAAAAGCGCGCATCATCGGTATCCACCAGTGTTTACGCGCTTGAAATAAACGGTATCAAGTTAAACATCATTGACGCACCGGGACAGTTCGACTTTGCCGGCGGTATCAGTGAGGCAATCTGCGCGGCAGACAGTGCCATCATCGCACTTTCGGGTAAATCCGGTCTTACGGTGGGTGCAAAGCAGGCCTTTGAAAAGGCCCGCAACGCCAAAAAGAGCGTGGGCTTCTTTATCGGTAAGCTTGATTCCTCACATGCGCATTTTTACAGAGTTATCTCGGCGCTTGTTGCAAACTACGGCGCCGTTATCTGCCCTATTATCGTCCCCTTTGTTGAGGACGAAACGGTTAAGTGTTATGTAAACCTTATTGAAAACAAGGCTTACGCGTATGACGGAATATCCGCAAAGGAGTTCAGGCTACCCGTGAGCACCGACATCGAGCAGATGAGAAATATGCTGCTTGAAGCGGTGGCAAGCTCGGATGAGGAGCTTATGGAAAAATACTTTAACGGCGAAGAGCTGAGTGAAGCTGAGCTTATAGGCGGTCTTAAAAAGGGAATCCTCACAGGAGATATCTGTCCGGTATTCTGCGGTGTTCAGCAAACGGGCGATGCCGTTCCGCTTTTCTGCGACTACATATGCAAGATTATGCCCTCTGCCGCCGATGCCGGATTCAGTTCAAGCGGTGAAAATGCGGCGGTTATTTTCAAAACCATTGCCGACCCGTTTGTGGGCAAGCTTTCATACTTTAAGGTTATTTCCGGAAAAATCACATCCGATATGCGTCTTAAGAACGACCGTGACGGTTCTGAGGAGCGCCTTGCCAAGCTTATGTACCTAAAGGGTGCCAAGCAGGAGGATACAAATGAAATCGTTGCCGGTGATATCGGATCAATTGCAAAATTAGGCGGTGCGCTGACGGGTGATACCCTCTCCGCAAGCGGAAAGATTAGTGCAGATAAGATAGATTTCCCGAAGCCCTGCCTGCAGGTTGCGGTTTATCCCAAGAAAAAAGGTGACGATGAAAAGATAGCCTCCGGCCTTATGCGTCTTTGTGAGGAAGACCCCACCCTTATGGTTTACAACGACCCGCTTACCAAAGAGCTTATACTTTCGGCTCTCGGTGAACAGCACATAGATATCGTTGTATCCCGTCTTAAATCAAAGTTCGGTGTTGAGGTTGAGCTTAAAGCTCCGAAAATTGCCTACAGAGAAACGATACGCAAGTCGGTAAAGGCTCAGGGAAGACATAAAAAGCAGTCCGGCGGTCACGGTCAGTTCGGTGACGTTTGGATTGAGTTTGAGCCCTGTGACAGCGAGGAACTCGTGTTTGAGGAAAAGGTGTTCGGCGGCGCGGTTCCCAAGAACTTCTTCCCTGCCGTTGAAAAAGGTCTGCGTGACAGTACGGCAAACGGTGTGCTCGCCGGCTTCCCGATGGTGGGAATTAAGGCAACCTTGGTTGACGGCTCTTATCATCCGGTTGACTCCTCCGAAATGGCATTCAAAACCGCAGCTGCCATAGCCTTTAAAGAAGGTGTTTCCAATGCCAATCCCGTACTGCTTGAACCGATAGGTACCCTAAAGGTTACCGTTCCGGACGAAATGCTCGGCGATGTTATCGGAGATATCAACAAGCGCCGCGGCAGAATAATCGGTATGAATCCGCTCGGCAACAAGCTTCAAGAGGTTGTGGGCGAGGTCCCGATGGCTGAAATGGCCGACTTTGCCACCGCGATGCGCTCAATAACGCAGGGCACTGCAACCTTCACACTTGAGTTTGCAAGATATGAAGATGTTCCCGCAAACCTTGCGCAAAAGATTATTGAAGATAACAAAGCGGAATAATAAGTAAAATAAACCCTCGCGGATTTCATCCGCGAGGGTTTTTATTTATACCGAAAGGATTTAAGTTTTTAATCCAAATTACTTTGAAAACTGCTTTTTTGCACCGAAAGCAATAACAGCTGCGCCGAGCATAACTATTGTGCAGATTATCACGCCCGAATTACCGGTAGCGGGAGAATCGGATTTTTTGAGCTCGCCGGTGGTGGGGTCGGTTATCATACCGTTATAGTTACCGCAAACAACAATGGTTGTATAGGGCTTAACGGTGATGGATTCATCCTTATTGGTGCAGTTTACAAGGTCATAATCCTGACCCAAAACAGCAGCCGAAACCTTAGGCGCCGCCAAGTTGTTGTTTTCTATCTTGTAAAAAGACCAGCTGTCAAGCTTGCCCTGAGCCGCATCAGCCTTAACAACAAAAACTTCGCCTTTCTCAATAACCTGAGCCTTGCCGACCTGCGCAATACCGTCAACAGAAACGGCATTAAAAACCGTTACCTGAACAACCTTATCGCTTTGAGGACTTTCTTCGGCAAAAACGCTTACAGATAAGGTGAGCACCGTAATAATACAAAGAACCGCCGCCAATAGCTTTTTCATAATATATCCTCCTTGCAAGGGTATTTATACAATATAAGTATATCATAGAAAAAGCGGTTTGTAAAGTTATTTTATAAAATAATATTTTAATCAGTAAACACCGCTTATTATTCCGCCGCCGAGCACCGTGGATCCGTCATAAAACACCGCCGATTGACCTATGGCGGGTGCCCTTTGCGGCTCGAAAAACTCAACCGTAATGCCGCTTTCGGTGGGATGCAGTATTGCTTTTTGCTCCTTGTGTTTATACCGAAGCTTTACATAGGCGTTAATATCTGACAAAAGACTGTCAAACGGGATAAAGTTAATATTTTCAACCGTAACGAACCTATAAAACAAATCTTCGTTTTTACCGAGTGTGACGGTATTTTCAAAAATATTTTTCGAAAGCACGAAAGCGGGCGTACCGAGGGCTATACCGAGTCCCTTGCGCTGGCCTACCGTATAGCCGATAATTCCGTTATGCCGGCCGAGTATCTCACCGCTTTTTGAAATAAAATTGCCCTGCGGATAGGTTTTGCGTGTGTATTCCCTTATAAATCCCGCATAATCGCCTGACGGCACAAAGCAGATATCCTGACTGTCCGACTTGTGCGCAGTTATCAATCCGTGGCTTTGGGCATAATCGCGCACCTCGGCTTTTGTTAAATCACCTAACGGAAAAACACTGCTTTTTAACTGCTCTTGGCTCAAAGAATAAAGCATATAGCTTTGGTCTTTTGCTTCGTCCTTTGCTTTTTTGAGCAAAACACGGTCGCCCGATATTTCGGTCCTTACATAATGGCCGGTGGCGATTTTTTCGCATCCGAGCTTTTTGGCCTCATTAAGCATTGCGCCGAACTTTATTTCCTTATTACACACAACGCAGGGGTTGGGCGTTGCGCCGCGCTCGTATTCGGTGACAAAATTATCAATAACGGTATTCCCGAACAGCTCGCGCATATCAAAAACCTTATGCTCGATTTCCAATGCTTCGCATACCTTTTTTGCATCCGAAATGTCATCTTTTCCGTTATCGCATAAAGAAAGGGTGATGCCCACTACCGAAAAGCCGCTTTCCTTTAAAAGTGCAATCGCAGCCGAGGAATCCACTCCCCCGCTTATGCCTACCGCTGTTTTCATTTTGTCACCACCCGAAAAAAGAATAATTTACGTATATTCGCAATATATTAGAGTATAGCATACATCATTTTACTTTACAAGTGTTTGTGGGAGGACATACCTTTGGACGAAAAAAACAGCATTACAAACAGCACGGCATTTAAGGTGGGTATGGTGCAGATAATAACTGTGATATTATTGCTCGCAACGGTTTTATCCGCAAGATTTATTTTTAAATCCTGTTCGGAAAAGGTTGAAAAGTTTATAGAAATTAAGCTTTTTAACGATACAACAGCCGAAAGCGTTATAAACGGTATAAAAAATGAAGGTTAAACTGCTCGGTACCGAAATATACATATCGTTCCTTTTTTGCGCGGTAATATCGCTTATGCTGGCATTTGACCGCACAGGGCTTGTTATACCCACACTTTTTGCTTCGTTCATTCACGAAACCGGACACCTTTTTATGATGTGGGTAACGGGCTGTCAACCTCGGTCGGTAAGGCTTATTCCCGCGAGTGTGCAGATAGTTCGCGGCTTTCCCCAAAAGAAAAACGGCGAAATCAAGATAGCACTTGCAGGCCCTGCCGTAAATCTTTTGTTGTTTTGTGTTCTTTTTTTTAACTACAAAATATTCGGCAGCAAACCCGTTCTCAGCTTTGCGGTTTTAAATCTCGTTGTGGGCATATTCAACCTCTTGCCCGTAACGGGGCTTGACGGCGGCACGGTGCTGATACACCTATTGTCCCGCGACAACAATATTGCACGTGCGGTGCTCACCGTTAAAATAATAACCGCCGTTATGTGCGCGGCGGTGTTTGTGTTCGGCGTTTATCTTTATTTAAACGGCAATTTTAATCTTTCTGTTTTTATAGTGGCGCTTTATTTACTGCTCTGCGTGATTATAAAGTATTAAAAAAAGCGGATTAAAATCCGCTTTTTTTAATCCCTATTTCAATGCTATAATTGCCGCAAGATTACCTCGGTTATTTCCCATTGCTCTGTGTGAAAAAAGCTCTTGGCTTTCACAGCAGGTGCAAAGGTCGGCAATATCGATATTATCCTCTCTTATCCCCGCAAGCATAAGTATCTTTTTGTTTGCAAGTCTTAAATCGAGCAGGTAATGGTTCTCTGTTACGGGGGTGAAAACACCGCCTAAATCTATCGGCATATCCGAAAACTGCTCAAATACGGGATCATCTACCTCATAACAGTTTTTACAAATACAAGGTCCTATTGCCGCTATGATATTCTCCCGCTTACAGCCGTAGTCCTTTACCATTTTTTCAACCGTTACGGCACCTATCATTTTGGCGGTGCCGCGCCAGCCCGAGTGTGAGTTTGCAACAACGCGCCTTACGGGATCGCAGAACAAAAGCGGTGTGCAATCGGCATATTGGGTAACAAGCGCAACACCCTCACAGTCGGTGATAAGACCGTCAACATCCGAAAAAGAGGGCTTATCAAATCCCGTTGTGCAATCCTCTTTTGTTACACCGATAACATTATCGGTATGTGTTTGGCAGCTTAACACAAGCTCGCTTGTGCTTATCCCCACGGCTTCACAGATACGGCGGTAGTTTTCCTTTACCGCCTCAATTTCGTCGCCCCTGCCAAAGCTCATATTCATACTTGAAAGAAAGCCTTTACTCACTCCGCCGTTTCTTGTTGTAAACGCGTGTCTTACAGCGCCGCACGACGAAAGCTTCGGAAAGGTGATAAAAGTAAGCTCACCTTTTTTATTTATGTTTACTGTTTTACTTATCATTCCGTTTCACCCGATATACTCAAAAGCAGTTTTCCGGAGTTTGAAATGTATCTGTTTACCCGACTTTTCCCGAAATGCTCTTTTATAACGCAAAACGCCTCGGAAAGCTCGCAGGGGCGGTATTTAAGCGAATGAACATCTGATGCCACAATATAAATCAAATCTTCCTTAATAAGCTTTAACGCCGCTCTTTTATATGCTCCGCCTGCAAGTGACGAGGCATTAAGCTGGGCGAGACAAATACCGTCTTCAAAAAGCTTTTTTAGTTTTTTAAAGCCCTTAAAATCAAAATAACGCTCGGTGTGAGCAATAATCGGGATAACGCCTATATTGTATCTCAAATCGGTTAAATCAGAAATTACGGCGGCGCCTATTTCCATATCGGCAAACTCTATAAGTATATATTTTGAATTGCCCATACACAGTTTCTTTATCGCAGAGGATTTGCCCATTCCCTCAAAATACAGCACCTCACAACCCTTATAAAGTGCGGGCAGGTCTTCGTTTCTTACCGCCCTCGACAGTTCTTCAAACGCAAGACGCCACCTTTCGGTGCTGGTTTCGATATCGCTGCTTTCGGGCAAAAAATGAGGGGTTAACACAACATCGGTAACCCCCTGCTCTTTTTCGGCACGAAGAAGGGCGAGAGAATCCTCAACGCGGGCAGCCCCATCGTCAACACCCGGCAATATGTGAGTGTGCAAATCGGCAAGTCGCATAAAAATCCTCCCACCCCAAAATCTTGAAGCTTTTATTTGGTTTTATTACTGTATGAATACCCATAGCGCGAATATGATGAATATTTCGAGTATTTGTATCTGTAATATTTCTTTTTCTTGGGTGAAACACCGTTCATAATTGCGCCTAATATCTTTGTGTTTGCAAATTTCATTGCTTCAATGGACTTTTTAACATCATCTGTGGTGGTGAACTTTTCTCTTACCACGAGTATAACGCCATCGGTTTTCGGAGCAATTATCAGAGCATCGGTAACTAAAGTTATGGGCGGAGTATCGATAATAACGATACTGTACTCATTACGAAGGTCTGCAATAAGCTCATCAAACTTTGCACTGCCCAAAAGCTCGGAGGGGTTAGGCGGTGTCTGTCCTGCCGTAAGCACGTCAAAATTGTCGGAAAGATGCTTTGCGGCACTTGAGAAATCACAAAATCCCGCAAGCACGTTTGAAAGCCCCTTATCATTATCAACCGAAAGCTTTTTATGAACGGAGGATCGGCGCATATCACCGTCGATAAGCAAAACCCTTTCACCGAGTTGTGAAAATGCAACAGCAAGATTTAGGGCTGTTGTTGACTTGCCCTCGCTCATTTCAGAGCCTGAAACGGTAACAACATTACCTTTTTCTCCGGTAAGGAGGAACTTTATGTTTGTTCTGATGGATTTATATGCCTCAACCACCGCAAAAGGTATTTTACCGCTACCGTCAGCAACGGAGGAATAACCGTACCCGTAAGCTTCTTTTGTGATATACTTACTTGATGCCATCCTTGTTATCCTCCTTCGACTTGTTTTTCTTTACGGAAACGCCCTCGAAAACAGGAACAACACCCAAAAGCGGAATATCGAACTTTGTTGTGAAATCCTCACTGCTTTCTATGGTTCGGTTCATCTGCTCGGCTATAAAGAAAATAAGGTAAACAACCGCGGCGCCGGCAAGTGCAAAAAGCACAGCGGTACGAAATGTACGCGGAGCGGTTTGTACCGACATATCAGCCGTTTCGGTGCATTTTGAATAGGAATAAGGAATGTATTGCTCTACATAATCGGGAGCAAGGTTAACAAAAGTGTTTGCAAGCCTTTTTGATTCTTCGCTGGTGGGGGTGGTAAAGGTAACGTTTACAAACAGCGAATCCTCGCTTTTTCTCGCAATATGCGCCATACCCATAAGTGCAGAATAGCTGTATTCACCGTTTATCCTTTTTGAAAGCTGCTTATAAATCTCGGGGGTTTTCAAAATATCAACAACGGTATCGGCAATGGCAAGCGAAGCGGAAAGGTCCGAGGTTTTTACCGACTGACTCTGAGTGGTTGTTGAAGGGGTTATATTAAGCAAACCTCCGTTTGTAACCATAACCGCCGCTGTTGCGGAATATTTTTCCTCCGCAACGGTTTTGCAATAGGTAAAAGCCGCTGTTCCGCAGAGCAGTGCCGCAAGCAAAACAGCCCACAAACGGCGCCACAAAAGTTGCAGCAGGTCAACTATTGAAATCTCTTTCATCTTGTTACACCTTTCTCTTAAGGTTATTTATACTACAATCACAGATATTTTATCATTAAATTCTTATTTTTTCAAGTGCAAATTATTTACAATCAAAATATGCCGGTAATTTTATTATAGCTTTCCTTTATTTCGGAATAATCCCGATAGGAGTCACTGTAAACCTCTATGACCGCGTCGCCTTTATATCCGGCCGCCGAAAGTGAATTGAAAAATCCGGCAAAATCAAAATCGCCGTTAAACGGAAGCAGACAGTCGGCTTTATCTGTACTGTCGCTGATATGCACATGCTTTATCTTTTCACCGGCGGTTTGTATAACATCAAAGGGTGTATATCCGCCCCTTATGCTCTGCTTAATGTCAAGACAAAGTCCGCCGTTTCCTTTATAAATACTTACAAACTTTTTGATAAAATCAAGACTGCCCGCCCTGAACTTGACTACATTTTCCTGTAACAGATACGCACCGTGGCTTTCAACAACGCGGGATATTTCGGAAAACCTTTCTATATATTCCTCATCATTTAAGACCCTGTTGGGTTTTCCGCCGTGCATAATAATATATTTTGCGCCGAATGACGCCGCTATTTCGGCGTACCGCTTATACCACTCTATCGCCTCATCGTAGCGGCGCTTATAGGCGGAATAAAGCATAAAGGATTCGGCGAGTGACATTGTGGGATGAAGCGAGAGCACATTTATGCCGTAGTATTCCTTAATTGCGAAAAGCTCATCGCAAAACGGTTTTTCAAGCTCACAAAGTGCATTGAAAAATATCTCGGTATCCTTAATACCCGCCTTGCCTATCTCAATAAGAGATTTTTCGGTTTCGAGCGGATAATAGCACGAGGTTGAAACTCCGATTTTCATATATTATCCTCCGCAGTAACAAAAACGGTTTTATTTGTTGTGTAGATAACCATTCCGGGCTTTGCTCCGGCAGGCTTTTTAACGTATTTTACCGCAGTGTAGTCCACCGGCACATTTGAAGAATGCTTCGCCTTTGAGTTTTTTGCTGCAAGCCTTGCGGCAAAAAGAACCGTGTTATCCGAAAGCGGAGCACCGCCGTTAAACACTATAACGTGCGAGCCGTGTATGTTTTTTGTGTGAAACCATGTATCGGTTTTTGCGGCAAGCTTTGTTGTGAGATAATCATTTTGCAGGTTGTTTTTACCCACGATTATTCTGTAACCTTCTTCGCTTATATGCTCGTCAAACTGCATTTTTTCAGGCTTCTTTTTGCCGCGTGACGCCGATTTTATATATTTTTGCTCTGAAAGCTCTTCCCGTATCTCAGCTATATCCTTAAAGGTTTTGCACCGTTCAAGGCTTTCAAGCACAGATTCCAAATATTCGGTTTCTTTTTCATCCTGCTGTATCAGGTCCTTAAGCGTTTGCTCGGCAACACAGGCTTTTTTATAATCCTTAAAGCATTTTGCCGCCTGCTTTGAGGGCGACATTGCGGGGTCTAGCTTTATCGTTATATCCGATAGATTTTCATCGTAAAAGTTCTGCACCGTGATACTTTCCATACCCTGCAAAATAAGATGCAGATTTGCCTTTATCAGCTCGCCCTTTATGCGAAGCGCCTCGCGGTTTTCGGATTGCGAAAGCTCCTTTTGGCGAAGCTCTTTTCTGCGGTTTACACGGTTCAGGGCGTTTTTGACCGTTTTGTTGAGGTCGGAGGAAAGTCTTTTTATACGCGCAATATTTTCGCGTTCCGAATAAAAAACATCAAGCAGTTCACTCAAAGAGCCGAAATATTCGGTGCGGCAGGAATTGCCGTACTGCGTGATATCGGTGTAGGTAAAATCAAACGGAGTGCCGCTTTTATCGTAAAGCATAACCGCCTTATCGGGATAGAGCAGCTCATTGCGCAAAAAGTCAAGTGCCGCAGTTATTTTATTTGTATCCGCTATTTCGCATACAGGTGTTTCGGTACCTATAAAGCGATATTCTGTTTCTCTTGCTATCAGCGGCGATACACCCGAAAGCACGCTCACAAGCGCATCGGAAAAGCTTTTTGTGCCGATAGCATTAAGTCGCGCGATTATTTCAGTGTTGTCAAAAGCATTTATATCAAGCTTGTTTTGTGACGGCGGATATTCATAAAAAGCGCCCGAGCATATAAGCCTTTGCGATGTTTCTATATCACTGCGCTTTACGGCATCTATAATTCTGCCGCTATTATCGGTAAGTATAATATTTGCGGATACACCTATAAGCTCGCAGATGATTTTAAGATTTACGGTATCGCCGAGCTCGTTATGTGACTCAAACACAAAGCTTATTACCCTTTCAAGGCCCTTGCATTCCGCAGAAACAAGCCGTGCCGAAGAAAAATGCTTGCGAAGCAGCATACAAAACATCGGCGGGGTATCGGGGCAGTCGGGCTTACTGTCGCAAAAGTTTACCCGCGCACCTGAGGGAGATGCACACATATAAAGCCACTTTGCAAAGCCCTTTTTACGCAGTAAAAAAGCAACCGTATCCCGATACGGCTGATATATTTTATCAACGTGGCAATCCTTAGCCGCGTTTAATTCTTCTGCGAGCTTGTAAAGAAATATGCCATCAAGCGCCATAAGGCTCCTCCAACATTTTTATAAGTTTACATAATACCGTTTTGTCCGCACCGAGTTTTTCAATCTCGCCCGAGCCTTCAAGCAGACCTACGCGTTTTTTATAAATGCGCACCTGTTTTTCTATGTATTCCCTGCCGAGCGGTGTTTTTGCGTTAAGTTTACCAACAAGCAGTGAAAAGTTATCAAAAGTACGCTTTATGCCGTCATATTTAACCGACATAACACTGTATATCTTGCCCTTTTCCTTTACCGGAGTTTCATCGCTTATTTCATATCCGCTCTCAAATAAAAACTTGCGTAGCTTATGCGATGCGGTCATCGGCTGAAGTATAAGGTCGATATCCTTATCGGGGAAAAAGGCACAGCTTTTGATTATTTTCATAATAACCTCGCCGCCCATTCCGGCAATTATCACGGTATCGGCGGCATTTCTTGAAACACCCGTAAGCCCGTCACAAAGGATAAGGTTTACACCCTCTGCCCCGAGCTTTTTAAGATTTGTTTTTGCATTAAGAAGTGGCTTTTCACGTATATCCGTTGCGGTAACAAGGGTTTGCCTGCCCTCAAGATAAAGATAAGCGGGCAGATATCCGTGGTCTGTTCCGACATCACAAACACTTCTGCCCGGCTTTACTTTTTCCGCTATTACGGATAATCTTTCACTAAGTGCCGGCATTATTTATCGGCAAAATACTTATTGAGCTTTGAAATGAGTTCATCACAGTCGGTACCGTGAACGGCGCACGCCTGCTTAATGCTCTCTCCCCTTGAAGCGGGACAGCCTAAGCAGTGCATACCTATTTCAAAGAAATACTGCGCGGCACCGCTGTCAATATCGAGAACATCGCCTATAAGCATATCTTCGGTGATTTTCATATAATTTTCTCCTTTTTGCTTTTTACTTTATTATGTCCGGTTCAAGGTTTAAATCCTTACGCGAATGATTATAAAGTTTTCTGCCGTCAAGCGCCCAAACCTTACCGGAAAAATCCTTTTCGGAGGCACCCTTTAAGGCATCACACATTTCATAAAGACGAGAATCCATAAGGTCAAGCTCACTTAAAAGCTCGGCTTCAAGGAACATCGGTCTTACCGCCGCGCCGAACTCCGGCTCTCCGTGGTGGGATAAAAGCATATGCTCAAGCAAAGTGGCGGTTTCATCGCTGATACCGAGTTTTTTGGCATAAGCATCAACCTTTGAAGCACCCATTGCAAGATGCCCTAAAAGGTTACCGCGAACACAGTATCCCTCGGCAATACCTGATTCGTTTACTTCGTATTCCTCAAGCTTTGATATATCGTGGAGCACCGCTCCGGAAATAAGCAATTCCCTATCCACAAACGGATAAATGCCGCAAACACTCTCGCAAAGCTTCACTATTGAAAGTGTGTGCATCAAAAGTCCGCCTCTTACGGCGTGATGAAGTTTAAATGCCGCAGGCCAATACAGAAGTGCCTCGCGGTTATCCTCATAAATCGCGGTTACAAGTGTTTTAAGCTCGGTGTCCTTAAACTCCGATACGATACGCATAATTTCATTATACATATCGGCGGCGGAATAGGGAGCGGTTCTCACGAAATCTTCAATTTTAACACCGTCCGCCTCGGTCGTGTGACGGATACGGTCAATTCTTAACTGATCAGCGCCGTTATACTGCGAAACGGTACCGCGAACCTTTACGATATCGTTGCACTTATATTCGCCGTGCTCCTCTTTGCTGTAGCGCCAAAGCTTGCCGTTAATCTCGCCGTCAGAGTCGCCCAAAGTGAAATCAAGATAGCAGTCACCCTTTGAGGAGGTTTTTTCCTCAACCGCCTTTACCAGCAGTATACCGTCCACCTTGCCTTGATTGTCAACAGGAGTAAAGTTCATAAAAAATTATTCCTTTATAATGATATTTTCTCTTGCGGGGCCGTTGCTTACCATACAGATTTTAAAGCCGATTTCCTTTTCGATAAACTCTATGTAATTGCGGCAGTTTTCGGGAAGGTCGTAATAGTTCCTTATGCCCGAAATATCGCACTTCCAACCGGGGAGAGTAACAAGTACCGGCTTTGCCTTTTCAAGCTTATAGGTAACGGGGAAATCCTTAACAACCTCACCGTCTATCTCATATCCCGTGCAAACCTTAATCTCATCAAGGTATCCGAGCGCATCAACAACGGTAAGCACCGCGTGGGTGGTACCCTGAACCTCACAGCCGTAGCGTGTGGCAACACAGTCAAACCAACCCATTCTTCTCGGTCTTCCGGTAGTGGCGCCGTACTCACCGCCGTCACCCCCGTGGTCACGCATTGCCGCCGCCTCATCGCCGAATATCTCGCTCACAAAAGCACCGGCGCCTACTGCCGAGGAATATGCCTTTATAACGGTGTAGATTTCCTTTATTGAATATGGCGGAACACCGGCACCCACCGCACCGTAGCCCGCTATTGTGTTTGATGAGGTAACCATCGGATAAATACCGTGGTCGGTATCCTTAAGTGTACCGAGCTGACCCTCAAGCAAAACGGTTTTGCCTGCCTTATCAGCCTCGTAAACAAGCTTACGCACATCACCCACAAAGTCCTTTATGCTGTCTTTCCAAGCCATCATTTTATTAAAAACCTCATCAAGCGAAAGCTTTGGCTTATGATAAAGGTTTTCTATAAGCAGATTTTTAACCTCAAGTGTGCGCTCAAGCTTTTCGCGAAGCCTTTTTTCATCAAAAAGCTCGCATACCTGAAAGCCTGTTTTTGCATATTTATCCGAATAAAAAGGCGCTATTCCCGACTTTGTTGAACCGAAGCTTGCCTTACCCAAGCGCTCCTCCTCATACACATCAAACAAAACGTGATAAGGCATAACCATCTGACAGCGCTCGGATATCACAAGAGTGGGCGCGGGAACACCCTTTGAAACTATATCGTTATATTCATTGATAAGCTTATCCACATCAAGCGCCACACCGTTGCCTATACAGTTGATAACACCCTCATTGAAAACACCCGAAGGCAGGGTGTGCAGAGCAAACTTACCGTACTTATTTTTAATGGTATGCCCCGCATTTGCACCGCCCTGATATCTCACCACTATATCGGCATTTCCGGCGAGCATATCGGTTATTTTACCTTTACCCTCATCGCCCCAGTTTGCACCTACTACTGCTTTAACCATTATCTATTCTCCGTTCAAAAATGAATTACCGATATATTATACTACTTTACTTTATTAAGTTCAAGTGAATTAAACAATTCTGTAAGCATATTATTATGTTTAACCGCAAAAAACAGCGGAAGTCCCAAAGCAAGCATAACCGCAAGCTCACCCGCGCCCACTGAAAGTGCACTCACGGTAAAGCCTGCAAGTGTTATCCCGCCCTCGGATAAAAAAAGCGAAATCTCGGCACCAACAACCAAAGCATTGAATATAACCGGCGAAAAAAATGATATTATCGGAATGTCCTTTATTCTGACATTTCTCGAATAATAGCTTAAAAAAGCGGCACAAAGGGTGGCAAGCGTGCCGAAAATCATATCAATCGGGTTAAACGAGCCTATATTTGAAATAAAACAGCCCACGGCAAGTCCCGGAATTGCGGCGGGTGTGAAAACCGGCAATACGGCAAGTGCCTCGGATATGCGGAACTGCAGACCGGAATAGGCAAGCCCCAGCATATTGCTTATTACCGTAAGCCCTGCGTACAGAGCCGCTATAACGGCGCTTGTTACGGTGTATCTTATACTTTTATTCATCAAAATACCTTCAAAGATTTTTATAATACGAAACGGCAAGCTCATCGCATCGCTCGTTTTCCTTATGCCCTGCATGACCCTTTACCCAGCATATCTCGACCTCGTGGGTATCAATAAGCTCCAAAAGCTTTTCCCAAAGGTCGGGATTAAGCGCCGGCTTTTTATCCGCCTTTCGCCAGCCGTTTTTCTGCCATGAACGTGCCCAGCCTTTCAAAATACCGTCACTCACATATTTTGAATCGGTGGTGAGCTTCACCACGCACGGCTCTTTGAGTGCCGAAAGCCCCATAATAACGGCGGTAAGCTCCATACGGTTATTGGTGGTGTTTTCCTCGCCGCCCGAAAGCTCTTTTTCGTGAGTGCCGTAGCGGAGTATCGCTCCCCAACCACCCTTTCCGGGGTTGCCGGAACAGGCACCGTCTGTATAAAGCTCTACATACTTTTTTTCTTCCATACCCTGCTCCTAATACTTTCTGTAACTGCCGACAACCTTACCGAGAACCGAAGGCTTTTCGGGGTAAATCGGCTCAAAGTTTTCGTTTTCGGGCATAAACACTATACTGCCGTCCTTTTTAATAAGCAGACGCTTAACGGTGGCGCTGTCCCCATCCATACCGATGATAATATCACCGCTGCGGCAGGGTGCGTTTTTATCGGCAACCACTATATCGCCATCGAGTATTCCCGCATTTTTCATACTTAGTCCCGATACCTTTAAAGCAAAAAGACCCTCGGCACTTTTGGTGGGATACGGGATATAATCAACTATCTGCTCTACCGCGAGAATAGGCGCTCCGGCAGTAACCTTGCCCACAAGCGGCACCATTGAGGAATCCCCTGCGTTGCTTACCGTAAGACCGCGGGAATGATATCTGTCCCTCTTGATATAACCCGCATCCTCAAGGGCGCTGAGTACCGCGTGAACGGTAGAGGTGGATTTGATGCCCGTGGCATCGCATATTTCCCTTACCGAGGGCGGATATCCCTGCGCGGATTTTTTAACAAGAAAATTATATACATCGGTTTGTTTTTCGGTTAAAGGCTTCTTATCCATAAGCGTTCTCCTTGCCGAACATTTATTCTTTTTTGATTATATCACCAAAAAATGAAACTTGCAACACTTTTTAAACAAAAAAATCCGCCCTTCACCTAATGCAAAAGGCAGATTTTATGTGTGTTTTGTTTATTCCGCCATGGCGGCTGCTAAAGCCTTTTTCTTTTTGCTGCTTGTATAAAGCTTTAATATTGCAATACAGCCGAGGTTTAATATCACACAGCCGAGTGCAAGCGAATAAAGATACTTCGGAAGATTGGCGACCGCCGTTTTTGAATCAATAAGTGCGATAATGAAATAGCAAAAGCCCACATTGTTGAAAACTATCGGCATATAAGGCTTTGCAAGAATTATAATGCCGATTGTGAGTGCCAGCATAATACTTATCGCAAGCAGATTATCAAGCCCCAAGCCCAGTAAAAACGCATATCCCTTAACAAGCGCCGCAGCCATAATAAGACCTACGGCACCTCCTACAAGCGTAGACCAAAACTTTTCCGAATAGGAAAGCTCCTCCTGCATAAAAAACATCGTTGCGCTTATAAAGAAAGCCCAGCTTACTATTTCAAATCCCGCCTCGTTAAGCTTTACGTGAAAAGCCTGATAGACAATGTTCCATACCAAAATCCACGCAAAAACAAGAAGCAGTGCTCCCATTTTGCCCTTAGAGGGCTTTGTAAAAAAATTATTAGCCATATTTTTCTCCTTAATCGGTTTTTTTACATTTTAACATAGGGGAAAAATTATGTCAAGTCAATCGCTTTTACGGGGAGCTTTTGCGAAAAAAAGAGTAAATGCCCAAAGCCGCAAGTGCCGCGCCGAAAAGCTTTGAAATATATACCTGTTCTATACTTTTCGCAATCAGATATCCTATAAAAGCACCTGCAACGCCGCCTGCCGCTATTAAAAGCACCGTTTTAAAATCTATTTCCTTTTTAAAAATATAAACAGCCGATGCCACCGCCGCTATCGGTACAAAAAATATAAGGTTTATTCCCTGATTTTTTAAAGGCGAATTATCAGCAAAAAGTGATAAATAAAGTATCAAAAATGCGCCGCCGCCAAGCCCCATACCTCCCGAAAGACCGGCAAGAAATCCTGCCAAAGCCGTAAAAACTCTCATTTAAACAACATCCTTATTCCGCCGTATATCATAAATCCGGCAAATATCTTTTTTAAAAGATTTTTGGGTATTTTTCTAATCAGCAGAGTGCCTGCAAGCGAGCCTATTATACCCGAAAGTATAAACGGCTTTGCGTCCGAAAGACTGACAAAACCTCCCTTGAGATAAAAAAATGCGCTTACAACGGTTATAAAAAGCATAACAAAAACAGCGTTTTTATGCGCTTTTTTCCCTTCTAACCCCAAGCTTTGAAGCATGGGAACGGTAATAAGTCCTCCGCCCGCACCGAAAAGTCCGTTAACAAGTCCTGCCGCAAGTCCCGCAAGCACGGTCCTTACCACTTTAACCCTCTTAGCTATTTCCATCACCGGTAATTAGTCTTTCCCGAAAAAAACACTTTTATTTTTCAGATATATTTGATATAATATATTAAATATATAATCATATACGGTCGGGCGGTTATTATGGAAATAATTATTAACGGACTGAAAATCGAATATACCGACGAAGGCGAGGGCAAGCCGATACTTTTGCTTCACGGCTGGGGCTCATCCTTTGAGGTTTATAAAAAAATAATCGAAAATCTTAAAAGCAGAGCGCGTGTGGTGGCTCTTAATTTTCCGGGGTGCGGAAAAAGTGATGTTATGAAAAGCGCGTGGAAGCTTTCGGATTACTGCGACCTTGTGGTTTCGTTTTGCAGTGAATTAAAGCTTGAAAGCCCGATAATTTTCGGTCATTCCCACGGCGGAAGAGTAGCACTCAACCTTGCCGCCACGGGTATGCTTAAACCCGAAAAGCTTGTGCTTTTTGACAGCGCCGGTCTTATCCCCAAAAAGAGCTTTAAACAAAAAATGCGTGCAAAAAGCTTTAAGGTGATTAAAAAGGTTTTAACACTGCCTGTTATTGAAAAACATTCCGAGGATTTGCTTAACAAAGCGAGAAATCACTACGGCTCTGCGGATTACAATGCCGCACCGCCGGTTTTAAGGCAAACCCTTGTTTCGCTTGTAAACACCGACCTGCGGGATATTCTGCACAATATCGACTGCCCTACCCTGCTTATCTGGGGTGAAAACGATACGGCAACACCGCTTGCCGATGCAAAAATCATTGAAAGTCTTATTAAGGACTGCGGGCTTTGTGTCTTAAAAGGCGCGGGGCACTATTCTTTCCTTGAGCGGCCTTATGATACCGATGCCATACTGAACAGTTTTATTTAAGGGGATTTAAATAAATGCTTTTAACAATATGCTTACTTTGTGCCGTTTCGGCTGTGTTTTCGCTTTACAAACAACTGCAGATGCTGCAGCAAAACTCATATTTCCCTTCAAGATATTTCGGCTGGCTTAAAAACGACTATACGGTTATTCTTGCCGTTTTGTCATTTACATTCTGCGTCATATCGCTTTTAAACACAAGAGGGCTTTATATTGCCGAAACGGTTTTATCAGTCCTTATTTTGGCCGTGAGGGTGTACCTTTCGGTTAAAACCCACAAAAAATCAATTAAAAAGCTCGTGTTTACCGGAAGAATTAAAAGGCTTTATGCCACCGCCATTATTTTGCTCTCGGCGCTTATTATTACCTTTACGGCGGCTCCGAAAACGCTTGCGGGTAAAATGTGCTTTGCACTGTCAATATTGCTTTCGGTGGTAACGCCGCTTCTCGTTTTTGTTATTTGGACGATAACAAAGCCCGTTGAAACTGTGTTTAACAGGTATTATATAAACGATGCTAAGAAAATGCTTGCATCACACGGTGATATAACCGTTATAGGTATTACGGGAAGCTACGGAAAAACCACCACAAAGTTTATACTTAACCGTATACTCAGTGAAAACTTCAATGTGCTCTGCACTCCGCATTCCTACAACACTCCTATGGGTGTTGTGCGCACCGTGAGAGAAAGCCTTAAGCCCCAAACACAGATTTTTATCTGCGAAATGGGTGCAAAAAAGAAGGGCGACATTAAGGAAATCTGCGATATTGTAAATCCGAAATACGGAATTGTAACCTCTGTGGGCGCTCAGCATCTTGACACGTTTTTAAGCACCGAAAATGTTTTTAAAACAAAGTTTGAGCTTAAAAATGCCACCGATAAAGCAGGCGGAGTTTGTATTGCAAACATCGAAAGCAGTGAAATCGCTTCGCGCAAAGAAAGACTTGAAAACGCCGTGTTTTTCGGAGAAGGTACCGATTATCGCGCCGAAAACATCAGATATTCGGCGTCCGGCTCAAGCTTCACACTTATACTCGGTGACCAAAAAGCCGATATTACCACAAGGCTTCTCGGAAAGCACAGCGTTTCGGATATAGTTGCCGCTGCGGCTATGGCACATATATTGGGCGTTGATATAGCAGATATCCGCTTTGCGATTTCTTCACTTAAACCCACAGAACACCGCCTTGAGCTTAAACCGTTTAACGGCTCTTTGCTTATAGACGATGCCTATAATTCAAATCCCGAGGGCTGTATTGAGGCATTAAACGTTCTTAACAGCTTTGAGAATATGCAAAAAACCGTTATCACACCGGGACTTATCGAGCTCGGCGAACGCGAATACGAGGCCAACTATAATTTGGGACTTGCGGCGGCAAAGGTTTGCGACAATATAATTTTAGTGGGCAAAAACCGTTCAAAGCCTATGCGTGATGCCATTGCCACAACCGATTTTGATACCGATAGGCTTTATATTGCCGAAAGCTTTAAGGATGCCATGCGTATCTATTCACCTATCTGCGATGAAAACAGTGTGGTGCTTATAGAAAACGATTTGCCGGATAATTATTTAAACTAAAAGAGGTAGTTATTATGAAAACAAATGTAGGAGTTTTTTACGGTTGCCGCTCGGTTGAGCACGAGGTATCAATTATTTCGGCGGTTCAAGCCATGCGCTCGATAAACCGTGATAAATATTCCATAACACCTGTTTACGTTGCCAAAAACGGCAAGATGTACACGGGAGAAAAGCTTTTTCAAATTGAAAATTACCGCAATCTTGACTCGCTTCTCAAATCCTGCGATGAGATAACCTTTTTAAGAAACGAAAACGGTGTGTTTATGCACCTTGTTGTGCAAAAGGCGTTTAAGAAAAAGGACGATATAAGGATAGATGTTGCTTTTCCCGTTGTTCACGGCACCAATTGTGAGGACGGCACAATAGCGGGATATTTTGAGTTTTTAAATATTCCCTATGTGAGCTGCGATGTTGCATCTGCCGCAATCGGTATGGATAAGGCCGTGTTTAAAGATGTTTTAAAAGCGGCAGGTCTTCCCGTGCTGGACTGCGTTAGATTAAAGGCGCGCGAATATGCGCTTGATAAGGAAGGTATTACCGAAAAAATCGTAAATGAAATCGGTTTCCCGCTTATAGTAAAACCGATAAACCTCGGCTCAAGCGTGGGAATAAGCAAGGTGAAAAGTTTAAACGAGCTTGACAGTGCAATTTCACTTGCCTTTTCGTTTACCGACCGTATACTCTGCGAAAAAGCAATAGAAAATCTGCGCGAAATAAACTGCTCGGTGTTAGGCGATGCGGATGACTGCATAGCATCGGTTTGTGAAGAGCCTTTCATGCACGATGAGATACTTTCCTATAAGGATAAATATCAGGGCGGAGGAAAATCTGAAGGACCGAGCAAGGGTATGGCATCACTAGGCAGAAAAATACCGGCAGATATCCCCGAAGAAAAGGCAAACGAGATAAAGGAGCTTTCCTGCAAAATCGTTAAAGTGATGAATGCTTCGGGTGTTGTTCGTATTGACTATCTTTACGATACCGTATCCGACCGCCTCTACGCAAACGAAATAAACACCGTTCCCGGCTCCCTCGCCTTTTATCTTTGGGAGGCAAGCGGTGTAAAATACCCTGAGCTTATTGACCGACTTATCGAGCTTGCTTTCAAAAGGCAAAGAACACGCGATAATCTTTCGTTTGCCATTGATACAAATATACTTTCCTCCGCAAGCTTCGGCTCAAAGGGTGCAAAAGGAGTTAAGATGTAAAAAATGACCGAGCTTCTTATAAGGCTGTTTGTTAAGGACAGTAAAAACACAAAATCAAAAAAGGTACGGGAACGTTACGGAAGCTTAGGCAGTATTGTAGGTATATTCTGCAATATACTGCTCTGCGTTTCAAAAATCGTTATCGGCAGCATAGCAAAAAGCCTCGCCATTGTTGCGGACGGACTTAACAACCTTTCGGATATGGGCTCATCGGTTATCACAATGATAGGCTTTCGCCTTTCAAACCGCCCTGCCGACCGCGAGCACCCGTTTGGACACGGAAGATTTGAATATCTCTCCGCCTTTATCGTTTCGGGACTTATACTGATTGTAGGCGGCGAGTTGCTTATAGACTCGGTAAAATCACTTATAAACGGTGACGCGGCGCCCGAATACAGCGGGATATCATTGCTTGTACTTATAATATCAATAATCATTAAGCTTTGGCTGTTTCTCTTTAACCGAAAACTCGGCAAAGCCATAAACTCCTCAGCGCTTCTTGCCACCGCACAGGACAGTATCAACGACTCGATATCCACCTTTGCGATTTTAATTGCGGCGATAATTCCCAAAATATTTAACCTGCCGTTTAATCTTGACGCGGTTATGGCAATAGGTGTGGCGCTGTTTATACTGTGGTCGGGAATATCCTCGGCAAAGGAGACCATCGGTGAAATACTCGGCGGTCCGCCCGAAAAAGAGCTTGTTGAGGATATTAAAAACGGTATTATGGCTTTTGATACCTTTAAGGGTATACACGACCTTATGGTGCACAACTACGGACCCGGAAGGCAGTTTGCCTCGGTGCATGTTGAGGTGCCGCAAAGTATTGACATTGTTGAATGTCATGAACAGATAGACCTTTGCGAAAAGGTTGTAAGTGAAAAAACGGGTGTTATGCTCACCATTCACATGGACCCGATAGACACCGACAACGAAGAGGTTAACAAAACAAGAGAAGCAATAAAAAATATTGTTACCGCAATAGACCCTGATATTTCCATTCACGATTTTCGTATGACCCCCATAGCGGAACAGAAAACCAACCTTATTTTTGACATTGTTATACCCTCCGGTCATAAGCTTTCGGCCAAAGAGGTTACAAAAAGGATAAATGAGGATGCCAAGCGCTTAAATGAAACATTTATATGCGTTATTACAGTAGATTACGATTACACCGGAAAGTAAAAAAATGCAAAAAATATCGGAATTAATAAAAAAATATTCACTCACAATAGCTATAACTGCCTGCTGCGTGTTTGTCGTTGCAAGCGGGTTTGTTTGTTGTGCCTTTATAGTTAAAAACGGCGAAATTAAAAAAATGAACAAGTCGACTTCCTCCTCGGAAATCTCGGATGAGGCCATAGCGGTTTTGGATTCGGTTTTTTCGGAGGATATTGCGGAAAGTGAAGAAGCCGTATCGGAAGCACCTGTTGTGATACCTGAGGTTGTGGTGGCAAAACTCAATTCAAAAGAGGATATCAACAACACAAAGGTAAAAAAGGACGAATCCGTGCAAAAAGCCGAAAGCTATACCGTTGCCGAAGCCTCTCAAAAGCTCGATGTGAGCGCATTCAAGGGCGGTACGCAGGGCATAGACGTTTCGAGCCACCAAGGCAAAATTGACTGGGCAAAGGTTGCAAAAAGCGATATTAAGTTTGCCATGATACGCTGTGGGTACCGAGGATACGGCAGCGGTAAAATCGTTGAGGATACCTACTTTGAAAGAAACGCGGAGGGCGCTTACAAAAACGGTATTGCGGTGGGCATCTATTTTTACTCTACCGCGATAAACGAAGCCGAGGCGCGCGAGGAAGCCGCCTATGTGTGCGAACTCATTATGCGGATGAGAAAAAAAGGAGTTGCCATAAAGCTTCCCGTGGCCTACGACTTTGAGGAGTTTTATGCAAAATCAAACGGTGATACAAGCCGCGCCGACTCCATTGCAAAAAACAAAGATGTTATTTCAGCCAATGCCGCCGCGTATCTTGACTACGTAAAATCGCAGGGGTACACCCCGCTTTTGTACGCAAGCCGCTATGCCGCTTATACCTACTTTGATATGGCAAAGCTTTCAAAATATGATTTTTGGCTTGCCCACTATACCCAAAACGGTGAAAAATCAAATTATAACGGTGCCTATGCTATGTGGCAGTACACCTCGAGCGGCTCGGTGTCCGGTATTTCCGGTAATGTTGACCTTAATTTCTGCGATTATTCTGTCAATGAGGAAAACGCATACCTTTGCACAAATGCCGAAACGGTGCTTTTAAAGGAGCCCTCAAAAAGTTCGGAAACGGCACTCACCGCTCCGTCAGGCTCGGTTTTACATTCAAGCGGCTTGCTTAACAACGGATTTTATGTTGTAAACATAGGCGACAGCAAATACTATGTTGATAAAAGCACGGTTTACAAAACGATGCCTGTTGAAATAAGCGAAAGAAAAACCGTTTGTGAAAAAACGGCTTTATACTCAGAGTGCATCGAAAACGAAAAATACCTTGTTGCTGAGGTTGACGAAAATGAAACTTTAAGTCTTTCAGGTGATTTCTGCGGACTTTGGTATCTTACCGAATATCAGGGTAAAACGGTATTTGTAAAGCATTTTGAAGAAAAAGCCGAGGAGTCCTCCGAGGAGTCAGAAGCATCCGAAGAATCCTCTTCTTCAGAGGAAGCTTTAAATGAAGAAAAAACTGTAATCGATTAAGGAATGTATTTATGATTAACTCAATTATAACAATTTTGCTTATCTGCGCCCTTCCGATTTTAATAATGAAATTCAGAAACGGCAGATTTATCTCGTTGCTCGGTACGGTAGGCGCGGCATATTTTTTCGGGCTTTCTTACTCGGTTTTGACCTTTCTGCTTAAAAAGGCGGGCGTTGACATTACGGTAAACACCGATATATGCGAATACTTAAGCTACGGTGCCATCGCACTTGCCATTCCCCTCTACCTTTTCGGCACCGATTTTGCCGCCGTTAAAAAGCTTTCGGTAAAAACGCTTACCGCCTTTTTACTGCTTACGGTTTCGGTGGTTTCGGTATCAAGTGCCGCAGGAATAATAACAAAGGATTTTCTGCCCGAAAGCTTCAAGCTTGCAGGTATGTCGGCAGGGCTTTATACGGGCGGCACGCCAAACCTTAATGCCATAGGCGCGGCGCTTAATATGGATTTTGACCTTATTTCGGTATCAAATCTGTCCGATATACTGATAGGCGGACTGTTTTATGTGTTTTTGCTTTTTGCATGCAAGCCGCTGTTTAAAAAGTTTCTGCCGGCAAAAAATGTTGACACCGATATTACCGAATTAAACCAAGCCAATAATGTTGACGATTTTTCAAGTGTTAAAACGAACAAAGGTGCCGTTATCAAAAGTCTTGCCGTTTCATTGGTTATTGCAGCTGCGGGCGCGGCGGCAGGCATCGGTATATGGTACATAAAGGGTATGCAGGACGGCACGCTCACCTCGTTTTTAGTGCCCGCCATTATGATAACCGCAACCGTTCTAGGAATTGCGGGCTCGTTTATAAAACCGCTGAACCGCGCATCGGGTAACAGCTTTGTGGCACATTACCTGCTTGTTGTTTTTTCGTTTGCACTTTCATCATCCATAAACCCCGAAAGATTTTCAGGCGTTGCCTTAAACATTTTCTTATTCTTCACCGGCGTTACGGTGGCTTCTTTTATAGTTCATTTTATTCTTTGCAAGATATTCGGAATTGATATCGACTCCGCTATGATAACCCTTACAGCCGGTGTTTACGGCCCCGCCTTTGTGCCTGCAATAGCAAAGCAGATAAACAACAAGCCGCTTACCTCGGCAGGACTTATCTGCGGCTCACTCGGATATGCCATAGGCACCTTTTTGGGACTTATTGAAGCAAAGATACTGATGATGATTTTTTAGCAAACATAAAAAAATAAGCCCCTTAGGGCAAAACTTAAAAAATAAGCGGTGGAGAAATCCACCGCTTTAATTTTTTATCGGCTTATGCGCCGAACTTTGCAACATTGAGCTTAACGCCGGGGCCCATGGTTGTTGCAACCGTGCAGGACTTGATGTACTGACCCTTGGTTGCAGCGGGCTTAGCCTTAACGATAGCCGCCATAAGGGTATCAAAGTTTTCCTTAAGCTTCTCAGGGCCGAAGGAAACCTTACCTATGGGGCAGTGAATGATGTTTGTCTTATCAAGACGGTACTCAATCTTACCTGCCTTAGCCTGGGTTACAGCCTTAGCAACATCAGGAGTAACAGTACCTGCCTTAGGTGTAGGCATAAGTCCGCGCGGACCTAAAACCTTACCCAAACGGCCTACAAGACCCATCATATCGGGCGCCGCGATAACAACATCGAAGTCAAGCCAGTTTTCACCCTGAATCTTTGCAACGAGTTCATCTGCGCCAACATAGTCAGAACCTGCCGCCTTTGCCGCCTCAGCCTTATCGTCCTTAGCGAAAACGAGGGTTCTTACGGTCTTACCTGTACCGTTGGGAAGAACAACCGCACCTCTGACCTGCTGGTCAGCGTGACGGGAGTCAACACCCAAACGAACATGAACTTCAACCGTTTCATCAAATTTTGCAGTGCCGGTCTTTACAGCTACGGCAACTGCTTCATCAACGTCGTAAAGCTTGCCGGTTTCGATAAGCTTTGCGCTGTCATTATACTTTTTACCGTGTTTCATAATTTACCTCCCAATAAGTGGTTAAATCGGAATTATCCTCCCACGAGAGAGAATCAATCGACTACCTCAATACCCATGCTGCGTGCGGTACCTGCTATCATACTCATAGCAGCTTCAATGCTTGCCGCATTAAGGTCGGGCATCTTGGTTTCTGCGATTTTTCTTACCTGCTCGCTTGTAATCTTGGCAACCTTTGTTTTGTTAGGTGTGCCTGATGCGGTCTCAATACCGCAAGCCTTCTTAATAAGAACGGCAGCGGGCGGTGTTTTTGTGATGAATGTGAATGAACGGTCGGCATAAACGGTGATAACAACCGGAATGATAAGACCGCCATCGTTCTTGGTTTTTTCATTAAACGCCTTGGTGAACTCCATAATGTTCACACCGTACTGACCGAGTGCAGGACCTACAGGGGGAGCCGGAGTGGCTTTACCTGCCGGAATCTGCAATTTAATGTAACCTGTAATTTTCTGAGCCATTATAAATAGCACCTCCATAATTCGTGGTAACCGTGTGTTTAACACTTGGCGGAGCGCTCATATACACGCCCCTCCCACCGTGACAGCAACCTTGACTCGTGCGGACGGTTTACCTTTGCCGCAAAAGTGCGTTACTGCCGGAAGTTAATAAGCATTATTTTTGCATATTAACTATTCGGCAAGCGAAATTTGATCAAGCTCGAGCTCAACCGGTGTTTCTCTGCCGAACATTGAAAGTACAACGCATACGTTGTTGTTAGCCGCGTCAACGGTTTTAACAACTCCGTTGTAACCTTCAAGCGGACCGCTGATGATTTTTACGTTATCGCCTACACTGTAGCCTACCTCAACGCTGTGCTTTTCAACGCCTAAGGCCGCAACCTCACTGTCGGTAAGCGGAACGGGTTTTGATGCGGGGCCTACGAAGCCCGTGCAACCTCTTATGTTGCGGACAACATACCAGCTATCATCATTAACAATCATCTTGATAAGAACATAACCGGGGAAAATCTTTCTCTCGATTTCTCTTTTCTTATCGTCCTTAATCTCGGTAACGGTTTCGGTCGGGATTCTGATATCCTGAATAAGATCCTGCATTCCGCGACTTTCAACCATTGTTGCAAGGTCACTTGCGACCTTGTTTTCATAACCCGAGTAGGTATGAACAACATACCATTTTGCTTCGTTTGTTTCAGACATCGTACTCCTCCTTATTAAAGGCCGAGAATAACATCAAGCAATTTACCGAGACCGAAATCAACAGCCCAGATAAGAATTCCGACTAAAAGGCACATAAGAAGAACTATGCCTGTGTTTTTTACGATATCCTTGAAACCGGGCCAAACGATTTTCTTTACTTCGCTCTTATAATCGCGGAAGAAAGCAATAATCCTTTGACATATAGTTCTCTTTGCACCCTTTGATTCGCGGACTTCTATCAAATCATCTATAAGAAGATAAGCGATTGCAAATCCGGTAAATACAAACAGGGCGATTGCAGTAAGCAAAACAAAGCTCGAATAGTTGATCGCCGTAACGTTTTCAAGCGGACGCTTGTCAACGAAATACTCCGGCTTGCTGAGTGCGATAACGAGCATATATATACCCGAAGCAAGCGCAAATCCGGGAGCGGTGTAACGAAGCTTCTTCGATTTGAAGGAAAGAGCGCTGAGTACAAGACCTATTAAGGTGAGCCAGAAGCAGAAAAGAATATCCGCTGATCTTGCAAGATTGTACTTGCCGCCGCCAAAGCCCAACTGCGCACCGATAAATGAAATCGACTCGCCGTTTGATACAACGGTTGCGAACTCGGTGAAGAAGAGGGCAAGAGAAGCAACGCCGAAGACGATTGCAAGAATCTGACAAATTTTATTGACTGTCTTCATCATACGTCCTCCTTACTTTGTTTCCTTGTGCAAGGTGTGCTTTCTGCAGAACCTGCAGTACTTGTTCATTTCAAGTCTGTCAGGGTCATTTTTCTTGTTTTTCATTGTGTTGTAGTTGCGCTGCTTGCATTCTGTGCAAGCAAGTGTGATTTTTACTCTCATAACGGCACCTCCCGCTTTACGGAAAATATTTTTTGCCTGTTTTTAAACAGGTAACGCCTCCCTCATTACGAAAGACACTCGGCTGTACCGCCATACCATATAAGGTATACGCGGAAAGCACAATACAACCTAAAGTGTATTCGCGTAAAGTAAGCCCAACAAGACATAAAAAGGGCCTCACAGAGGTAGTAAGATTATACCATAACTGCCCTGTAAGGTCAAGCATTTTTTTAATATTTACTTATGGTAAGCCGAGCCCTCGTTTATCTTAAAGGCACGGTAAAGCTGCTCAAGTGCCATCACCTTGAAAAGCTTGTGCGGAAAGGTCATTTGGGAAAAGGAAAGTTTAAGGTCCGCCGCACTTTTTACGGTATCCGAAAGTCCGTAAGAGCTGCCTATGATAAAGTTTATCGGTTTGCCTGAGTTTTCACATTCCTTTACCGCTTCGGCAAATGCCCCGCTTGATTTTTGTTTGCCCTCTATACAAAAAACAATATTATACCCGTTTTTGATAAGGCTTTTTGATATTGCCTGCGCCTCACGTTCAAGCGCCGCTTTTATCTCGGCATTTGAGGGCTGTTCGGGTAAGAACTCGGGATTAAGCTCAGCAAAGCTTAAATCACAGTATCTTGAAAGCCGTTTTGCATATTCGTATACGGCATCCTTAAAATATTTTTCTTTGAGCTTGCCAACGGTAACAAACCTTATCTTTATCATAGTGCGACTACCTCGCCTTTTTCGGGTTTTGCAACATAAAGCAGATAGTCCTTATCCTTTTGCGCGCCCAAATCAAGCAATGCGTTTTTAGTGCAGGAGAGCGCAAGCATAGGCAGGTTGTTCTGACGGCTGAGATGTGCCAAGACAAACCTTGTTGTGCCGCTTGTGAAAAACCTTACAAGCTCCAAAGCGCAGGTGTTGTTTGAAAGATGCCCCTTATCCGAAAGAATGCGAAGCTTCAGCTCGGGCGGATAAGGGCCGCGCTTTAACATATCTATATCGTGATTTGATTCAAAAAGCAGCGCGTCACTTTTTGTCACCGCGTTTCTTATTTCATCGGTAACGATACCGGTGTCGGTGCAGGTGGAAATCTTTTTGCCGTCGGAAAGCAAAAAAGAATATCCGCTCGAGCCCGCACAGTCGTGACTTGTGGCAAAACGGGTTATCTCTATATCCCCTACCGCAACTTTGCTTGTATCTGCGGTTATTATCTCGGTACCGGCGGGAACAAGTCCTGCTCTTGTGAGTGTTTCGGCGGTGGTTTGACTTGCTATAAGCTTTGCTCCGCTTTTTAACAAGACGGTTTTCAATCCCTTTATATGGTCGGAATGCTCGTGGGTAACTGCAACCGCCGCTATATCGCCTATAACGGTTTCATTTGCCTCAAGCGCTTCGTTTATCGCCTTAAAGGACATACCCGCATCAACAAGTATCTTTGTGTTCTTATGTACGATAAGTGTGCTGTTACCGCTTGAACCGCTGAAAAGCGGACAAAGTCTTGCCATTTTTTCACCAACCTCTAAAAAACAAAGCGACAAAACTGCCGCTTTGCAAAAAAATATTTTATGCCTGCTTAAGCTCTATGCTTTCGGAAAGTATAGTTACGCGCTCAATATCCGCGCCGAGATTTTTCAGTTTTTCCGCAATGTTTTCGTAACCGCGGTCGATATGGTCTATCTCGGTGACCTCGGTAACTCCGTCCGCCATAAGTCCCGCAATTATCATCGCGGCACCGGCTCTCAGGTCTACCGCCTTTACGGGTGCGCCCTTTAGTCTTTTAACACCCGAAATTACAGCCATTCTCCCGTCCACCTTAATGTCGGCACCCATAAGGGTCAGCTGGTCAACATACCTGAAGCGGTTGTTCCACACGCCCTCGGATACTATGCTTGTACCCTCCGCCGTTGCAAGAAGCGTTGCTATCTGCGGCTGCATATCGGTCGGAAAACCGGGGTGCGGCATTGTTTTAACATTGCACTTTTTAGGTGCCGAGGTCATTTTCACCCTTACCGCCTCGTCATACTCCTCAACCGTGGCACCCGCCTCCGAAAGCTTGGCAATTATCGATTCGAGGTGCTTGGGGGTTACATTTTCAACGAGAACGTCTCCGCGTGTTGCGGCGGCAGCCACCATATATGTGCCTGCCTCTATCTGATCGGGTATTATACTGTAATCCGAGCCGTGCAGACTCGATACACCCCTTATTTTGATAACTCCGGTACCGGCGCCCATAATGTTTGCGCCCATAGAGTTTAAAAAGTTTGCAAGGTCAACTATATGCGGCTCTCTCGCGGCATTTTCGATAACCGTGAGTCCCTTTGCCTTAACGGCAGCGAGCATTATATTTATGGTAGCGCCCACCGTTACAACGTCAAGATATATCGAACAGCCGTAAAGCGCCGAGGCTCTCGCATCTACCATACCTTTTTCAATGCTGACCTTTGCGCCGAGCGCCTCAAAGCCTTTTATGTGCTGGTCTATGGGGCGAACACCGAAATCACAACCGCCGGGAGGCGCAACACGGGCACGGTGGCATCTGCCGAGCAACGCACCTAAGAAATAGCTTGAAGCACGCATACCCTCCGCCATTTCCTTTGTGACAACAAAGGAACGCACGGGACGCGGATCTATGATAACGGTTGTTTTATTGACCGCTTTTATCTGGGCACCGAGCATACTCATGGATTTAAGTATGGTATGAACATCGGAGATTTCGGGGAGATTTTCGACTGTACACGGTTCGTCCGAAAGTAAAACAGCGGGGAGGATTGCCACAGCGGCATTTTTTGCACCGCTTATGCGAACACTGCCCTTAAGCGGCTTCCCGCCGTTTATAACAAACTTTTCCAACCGAAAACACTCCCTTTCGTTTTATTATTACCCCAAAAATCCGAAAATCAGCCGTTTTCGGTATTTTAATAATTTTCCGCGTCTTCATCAACGGAAAATCCGGAGATTTCCTCTATGTCAGTACCCACAAGATGTGAACGGATAACATTAACATTTTTTAAGCTGAACATATCTCTTACAGCCGAAACGGCGAGCAGAATGACCGCAACACAGAGCATTGCGTCTATATTACCGTACCTGAAATAGATACTGCCCGAAATAAGACCGCTTATAAATGTTGGAACAACGGCTATCACATTAAGCGCTATTGCAAGCATTGCACCCATCAAAAACTTTTTATAAAGAGTGCGTTCTTTTATACCGTTCACCGCCTTTGCAAGCTCAAATATGAACAAAAGCGAAGCGCAGTCGGCAAAAATTATAAAGATATTATCACTTATCACCGCTATTGATGAAACGGTTGTAAAAAGACAAATTATTTTAAATATGAAAAACATTACCGGAACGGCAAACAAAACCGCGGGCACCTTAATGGTGATTACCGAGCTTGCCCCGTATATCACAAAATAAATAACCGATATAAATCCCAAAATGCTCAAAACAAGTATCTGCCAATCAGGCAACCTTTGTGAAAATCGGGTGCTCATAGCATATATAAGCATTACAACGCCCATTACCACACAGCAAAACCCGTAAAACGGTTTTGGCTGCGGCATACTCACGGGATTGCGCTTTACCGATAGACAAACTGCCGCCAAAATTACAATACCGAGCATAATAACGGCGGTGGTAAACGAGCCTATTTGCTCATAGCCTTCGATATAAAAGCCCGTTTTAATGTCTATAGCAAAAACCTGTTGCAGGGTGCGGAGCACCGTGCACGCAATGGTTATAACAGCGGATACAACCACGATATGCTTATATTTCATAAGCGGCTCCTTCAAAGCATCATAATATTCGGACAAACGCCATAGTATATTGTATATAAACAGGCAGAAAAAGTCAATAGTTTTAAATAAAGGAGAGGACGATATGAAAAGCGTTTTTTTATGTGGGATTGTTATGGCGGCGGCGGTACTTCTTATACCGCTCGGAGCTTTAAGCAGCGAAAAAAAGGCAGAAAATAAACCGACATCTGCCGTAACAGCCGATGAAATACTCTACGAAGCAAAAGCCCGCGCTTATGACAGCTTTAATATTTTGATAAGCGAAACCGGAAAAATCGAAAAGGTATCCGCAAAGGACTACCTTTTCGGCTGTGTTGCGAGCGAAATGCCCCAAAGCTTTGATGACGAGGCTTTAAAAGCCCAAACGGTTGCCGCCTACACCTTTGCCTGCCGTAAAAAGCAGTCAACAAAAAACAACTATGACCTATCCGACAGCCCCGAAACCGACCAATGCTATCAAAGCAAGGAGGCTTTGCGGGGAAAATGGGGCGACAGCGCCGATGAATATACCAAACGGCTCGAAGAAATCATAGACTCCGTTTACGGCAAGGTGCTTACCTATGACGGAAAGCTTGCGCTTACGGTATATCACGCGGTATCCTCAGGCAAAACCGAAAGCTGTGAAAATGTGTGGGGACAGAGCCTCCCCTATCTTATATCGGTTGACAGCAACTACGATAAATTAAGCAGTGATTATCTTTCAACCGTTGCCTTTACCTCCGATGAGCTTAAAATAAAGTTAAACGGTGATTACTCATACACCGAAGACTGCTCATCGTGGTTTACCGATTTAAAAACAACCGAGTCGGGCACCGTTAAAAGCCTTAAGCTTTGCGGCAAGGAAATAAGCGGCTTAGAGCTTTCAAAGGCATTATCGCTCAAATCCTCCTGCTTTGAAATAAGCTTTGCGGACGGTATGTTTACCTTTACCGTGAAAGGGCACGGGCACGGCGTGGGAATGAGCCAGTACGGCGCCGACTATATGGCAAAGCAGGGCAGCACCTACGAAGAAATCCTTTATCACTACTATCCCGAATGCAAAATCGCAAGCTGAAAGTTATATAAAAAATACGCGGAATGTGATTACATTTCGCGTATTTTATATAATCTTAAAACTACTTGTTGTTGTTGGAAATAATCCTTCCGTCTCCATCTGTAAATCTGCCGCAGGCAATTAAAATCAAATCTATAAGTGCGCCTATGCCGAAGCATCCGCCGGTAAGCAACCACAGAATACCCGTGCCGATTTTGCCTACATAAAAGCGGTGTATTCCGAGTGCACCTAAAAAAATACTGAGCAATAATGTTACCAGCCAATCTTTTTGACTCATTTTCATAATCCCCCTTTAAATTGTTAACACTTCCGTGTGTTTTTACAATATCACTCCGCTGCAAAAATGTCAAGCAAATCACGGTCGATTTTTTAAAAATACCGCACGGTAATTTTCCGTGCGGTACTTTTTTATTCAATAATATAAATCTCAACGTTTCTGTTGCCGAAGCTTTTGCAATCGGAAGCCGAACCCATAAAAAGGTCGACCTTAGTGGGGTTTTTGCGCGCAAATCCACCGGTATCCGCCGCTACGGCATATCCATAGGTAAATCTTCCGTCACTCGATACGATATACATTTTTGTACCGTAAGGGATATAATTGGGGTTTACCGCTATATAACCCGGCTGGGGTGACACGCCCGTAGAACAGTTATGGCCGGTATAGGTGTATGCCGTGGCATTTGCCGTGATGTGCTTTTTATAGTTTACGGGAACGCCGCTTGCATCAAGCGGAATGGGGGCACTCGGAGAAAGGGTTGAAATACACTTAACCGAAGCACTTGTGGTTACCGCCTCAAAAGGCTTGGTGTTTGCCGTACCGATAAGCTGTTCGGCATTAACAGGCGCGATAATAACCGTTTTGGCGGTGATAACCTTACCCTCGGAAACACCGTTTATTATTCTTTCGGTGTATTCAATATGCTCTTTTCCGTTTACTCCCGCTTTAATAAGCTTGGTACCGGCATAGCTTGAATCGATAATTGCTTTGGTTTCAAAAGGTATCTCCTGCTCGTAGCTGCCGGTTATATACTCAATATCGGTATAGTCAATATACGTTGTTTCCGTAATAACGGTATCCGCCGAAGGCTCAATCATATCGCTTTCGTCAACATCATATCCGAGTGATAAAAGGATATCCCTTACCGTGGCGGCAGGGGTTACGGTTTTTACGGTTTTACCGCCCACCGTTACAAATACCGGAAATGTGTAGGTAAGCTCAACGTTTGCAACCTTACCCTTTTTTTTGGTGCTTAATATCCTGTAACTGCTTGATTTGAGCTTAACCGTGCCGACAGCTCCCTTTATATTGCCTGAAAAGGTACGCGCGATATAAAAATCCTCACCGTCAAAGATATTAACAGTAAGCGTGCTGTTACCGAGATATGCGGCTGAGAAAAGTGTTGCCGCGGCAAGAACCGACACCAAAAAGCTTCTTTTCGGTATTATTTCAAATATTAACTTTAACGAATCGGATAAAACCGATTTGAATGATTTAAACATTAAATCCTCCTAATATTGCCGAAACATTGCTCTTTATAATTGCATTATCGGGCAACGACGAGTATTATATTCACTAATTTTGCATCCGTCAACCTGAAAAAACACTTGTATTTTATGAAAAATGCACAAATAATTTGCCATTTAAAATGGTTACAATTCTGTAACCTATTATTTTTGGCAATAAAATGTCAAGAAATGGGTGAAAAGTTGTGTAACCTAACAATTTTGAGCATATAATCACCTGAAATCACAATATACACATATATATTATATGTATGAGACAGGCATAAAATGATTGCCTAAAAATGCGTGAAAATATTAAAAGCCACCGAAATCGGTGGCTTTATTTATAATATTTATACTGTCAAATAATTTTCCTATCGTAAAGATTTATTACCGTTTTGCCGGTCTTTTCGGCGTATTCAACCGTGTTTTTGGTACCTCCCGCTCTGCCGTCAAACCAAGTGACGACATAGTCACTGCGGTCCACCATAAACTTATTGCGCCTATCGTAACAGCCTTTAAAGTATTTATCGGATATCAGCACGGTTTTATCCGCCTTTTCGAGGACTGCGTTGTATCTTTCTTTCCATTCATCGGTAAAGCCGCTCGATTGCTCAATAAACGGCACGGCGCACATAAGTGTTATCGAGGCCTTTTTATAAGCCTTTTTAAGCAGCAGCACCGTTTCGGCGGCAATAATATCAAAACCCATGGCAAGACCGCTCATAAAGGTATAACAGCCATCCTCCGTGAGCGAAAAAATTATGTTTGTAAGGCGGTTTTCAAACTCTATATACTCTGCCGAGCTTTTATCGAGCGGAAACGGGAACTTTGAGGGGCGATAGCCCGTAAAACAACAGCATTTAAAGTTTTCCTCCACTACATTCCCCCCTATCTTGACAATGCGGCTTATATGAATTATTATTAAATTAAATAAAAAAGGCGGTGAGTATTACGGATTCGATAGATTTAAAGCTTATAACACTACTGCAAAAAAATGCCCGTATGCCCTTAAAAGAGCTTGCGGCAAATATTTTTCTTTCGTCTCCGGCAACGGCGGCAAGACTCGAAAAGCTTGAAAAGGACGGAATAATCTCCTCATACGAGGCAAAGGTTAATCTTAAAGCCGTGGGCTTTCCGATAACGGCTTTTATAAATCTTGACCTTGACCCGAAGCAAAAGCCGACCTTTTATCCCTTTATCTGCTCCCACCCGAATGTGCTTGAATGCAACTGTGTTACCGGCAGATACTCACAGCTTATAAAGGTGGCTTTCGAGAGCACCGAGGCGCTTGATGCCTTTATAGGCGAGCTTAACAATTTCGGTCACACCGAAACGCAGATAGCCTTTTCAACCCCAAAAGCTCCCACGGGTATAGGAATAGAGGAGATAAAAAGCAACGGCTGACAGTATTTTTATACTATCTCGCCGCGCTTTATAAGGCGGTAATTCCCGCTTTTTAACTGTTTAACAAGCTCTTTATCATTGTAAAGCCGGTTATAAAACGCAAGGCCGCTTCCGCCGAAATTGGGGTCTGCATAGCGGCTTGAATGGTGAATATCACTCCCCGCGGTAACGGGTATGTTTACTCTTTTTGCGAAGTCAAGCGCCTGCTCGTTATCCTCCGCGGTATTGCACTGATTATATCCCTCAATGGCATCAAAGAGCGCCGTATCCGGCTCCTCATCGGGGTCGGTTATATAACTGCGGTGGCGAAACGGGTGCGCCATGGCGATAAAACCGCCGCTTTTACGCACAAACTTCGATATTTCGTAAATATTCATATTGAGAAAATCGGTACAGTCGAGATAGTCCTTGGGCGAAACACCGTAAATAAGTATCTCCTTGCCCTTGCCGATCCCCTCCTCGATGCCGAAAAAAATGTCCATATCCACCGAGTTTCCGAATTTTTTTGCCACAACATATTCATCAACATAGGCGTTTAAAAACCTTTCCCAGCAAAGGGAACGGTCAATAGCCGTGTTGCCGTGGTAAAAATGGTTTGTTAAAACGATACCCGAATATCCCGCTTTTTTCGCGGCAAGTATCATTTCTTCTGCCGATGATTGTCCGCAGCCGCTGCAGGTATTTGTGTGCAGGTGCATTTCGTATTTATACATGGTAAAAATATTACCTCTTTTGTTTTATTTTTTGCCGAAAGCGTAAAGCTTGATAATAACAAAGGTTATCGGTCCGCCTGCCATTGCCGCGAGAACCGCGCCCCAGAACGGAGGAAGCCCTATAACATTTATGGTGATAAATGTAACGAGGAAATATATAATAAAGTTCGGCACATAAGAAATTATAAATCTTATATACTTTTTAAATGTGGGGTTGCTCTTGAAAATAACAAACGAGCTTATAAAAAAGGCTATGGTAAGCGATACCGCGTAACCGAGTACAGCCGCCACATTCTCTTGAAATATCAAATCAAACAAAAGGGTAAACAAACCGTCATTAAATGTATTTATCGCACCGGCTATGCAAAACTCAAGAAAGCTTTTATCGAAAAATATATCCTTGAACTTTTTCCATAATTTTTTTAGCACAGGCAGAAAACGTTCTTTTATATTTTGCAAAATGTTTATCAACGGCTCACCCTCTCCGGAAACACACTTTTCTGTTATTATACCAAAAAAATGTAAAAAAGACAAGTTATTATTGACTTTATTATTATTGTAGTCTAAAATGATACGGTGAAATATGTTTCCGTAGCTCAGCTGGATAGAGCGACCGCCTCCTAAGCGGTAGGTCGGGTGTTCGAATCACCTCGGGAACGCCAACAAAAAACGCACTTTTGTCTACCAAGACAAAGTGCGTTTTTTGAATGATGTTTGCCTTCGGCATATGAGAAACGGATATTATACGTCTTTAAAAAACAGTCCACCGGACTGTTTTTCTTTACAAGACGTGCTTTCTTAAACTTCATCCTGTCTATATGCAAAAAAATAAGAAAGGACGATATCTTGCGATACCGCCCTTTCTTATTTGGTCGAGGTGACAGGACTTGAACCTGCGGCCTCTGCGTCCCGAACGCAGCGCTCTACCAAACTGAGCCACACCTCGAAATTATCAAGCCATATAATTATAGACAACAAAGCCGAAAAAGTCAACTGTTTTTTACCGTGGTGCGATAAGGATTTTTGTTCCCCCGCAAGAAAAAGCACGGATAATATTGCCTTTACTCCCGACAATCGTCAGCCCACCCGAGATTTTCGGCTTTGCTTATATTTTGCTATGTCAGATTTTTAACCATTATTATAATATCCGCATAGTCCTTTTCCGCGTATTTTATGGCGCGCGGAATAACGCCCGTTTGCTCAAATCCAAGGCTTTTGTAAAGGCCCAATGCCGCATCGTTGCCGCTTACTACCTCAAGTTCCATCTGCTCATAGCCCTTTTGGCGGGCAAACTCTATCGCAAAGCACATCATCACCCTGCCGAGTCCCATTCCCTGATACTTTTTATCCACAACGATGCCGAGACTGCATCTATGCCGTACCCGCTTTAAAAAGCTTATCTCTTCAAACGAGCAGTTGCCTATTATAGTGCCGTTTGTTTCCGCTAAAATTAAAAAGTTGCGGGTGTTTTCGGCATGTGATGCTATATAATTTTCCTCATCGGGAACAGTGTAGGTCTGCTCAGTACCGTCAGTAAGCAGATAATAGGTCTGCCGCCACACCCTCGTGAGATAACCTATCAGCGAAGCGGCATCCTCCGCTTTTGCAAATCGGAGGGTTACACTTTCACCGTTTTTTAAAGTGATGACGTTTTCAAAAGGCATTATAATACCACCTTATAACACTATTTCGCTGTTAAGCGCAAATGAATAGATAATGCGTTCGCTTACCTTTTTATTAAAGATATTTTCACACGCGGCGGCATAAATGTCAAGCTGTTTTGAATAAGCACTTACAAGCTCGGCTTTGCTTTCAACCCTATCGGTTTTAAAATCAACGAGAATGATACTTCCGTTTTCTTCAAAGCAGAGGTCCACGGCGCCTTGAATGACAAGCGGCTCACCCGATACCCTTTCACTCAAAGTGTTGTCAAGCTCACCCGCCTTCACCTCGGTTAAAAAACGCATCTCACGATGAATATTTTTGCTTTTTGAAATGCGTGCAAAGAGGTCACTTTCAAAAAAGGCTTTAAGCGCCTTTTTATCCGCCGATTTTGCTTCGGCTTCGGTTATGTAGCGGTACTCGGTAAGACGTTCTATTTCGCCATCCGTATCGTTTGCTTTTGAGAAATCAAAAAACTGCATTATCTTATGCATGGCACTTCCCCTGCCCGCAGGGGTAAGCCCGTCCTTTAGCATAAAATACGGCTTTGAGGTGAAATTAAACCGTTCGCTCTCCGCCTTGTTTGCTATATCCGATACCGAAAACTTTGCCTTCAGTCCCAAAAGCTCATCGTATGGATATTTATAAGAAAGGTTTTCGCATATCTTACCTTTAAGCGCATCATCGGGGATAGGTGCCGCCTTAACCTCGGCGGCGGATTTTGTATAGGTGTTTACTATTCTTATATTTATACCGCTTTCGTGCGATACCACCGGCAGATGCGCTTCACAGCAGGAGCGGAGCTTTTTGCCGTCAGGGTGGATAAGCGCCGTTTGGAGAACAAGGTCGGCAAACGAGCCGGTGCTTATCAGCTTTTCATCGGTGATATACGGATAACTGCCTTTAATGTTCCCCGAAAGGGTTGCAAGCCTTTTTGAAATATCCTTCGTGTTTACCACCATAATAAGACGGTCTATTGCACGGGTGACGGCAACATAGAGCAGTCGCATACGCTCGGCGGTTGTTGAAATATCTATTTCATCAAGTGCAAGCTTTCGGCTTATATGCTCAACCTGCTCGGAGGTTTCGTAATTGCGGTATCTTATGTTCATACCGAAGCGCTCGGAAAGAATAACGGCATCGCGCTTTTCATCTCTGTTTATCTTGTTTGAAAGCGCCGCCAAAAAGCATATCGGATACTGAAGCCCCTTTGACTTATGCATACTGATGATGCGCACGCCGTTTGCCGCCGAAACGCAGCTGCCGATGTTTTTACCGGAAAGGGTGTTAAGATATTTTAAAAACGCACCGATACCGCTTTTTTTGGACGCGGTAAAGCTTTTTGCAACATCCTGCAACGCCAAAAGGTTGGCTCTGCCCACATTACCGCCGCTCATCGCCGAAACCGTTTCTATATAGCCCGTTTCGTTGAGCAGATACGAAACCGCCCGATCAAGCGGCAAAACCGAACAGCGAAGTCTTAATCTTCTTAAAGCCTTTAAAAAGTCGTCCGCTTTTTTGTTGCCGTTTTCGGCGGAATAAGCCACGAGCGATATGAGGCTTTCTCCTTTACTTTTAAGCTTAATTTGCGCCATCTCCTCGGCAGAGAAAGAAAACATCGGCGACATCATAACGGTTAAAAGCTCAACATCGCTTGCGGGATTATCTATTATCTTAAGCAGTGAGGTGAACACGGTTATTTCGGCGGCATCGAAAAAGTCCTCACCGTCAAAGCTGACGGGAATACCCGCACCGATAAGCTCTTCTGCTATAACAGGTGCCTTATTCTTCATTGCGGCAAGGAGTATCACCATATCCGAGTATTCCGCTTTTTTAAGACCGTTTCTAGTGCTTACCGTTTGCCCCGAGGCGATGATATCCTTTATCTTATCGGCTATCACGCGGCCTTCAAATTGGAGAGTGCTGTCGGTATCCTCATCATCGCACTTATCGGCGATAACAAGGTCTACCTTGGAAAAACCGGTATCTTCAAACTCACCCTTTGAGTTCAAATAATCCTCTTTCGCATAAACAAGACTGCCCGCCTGCCCTGTCATTATATTCGAGAACAGAAAGTTCGCATAATCGCATATTTCCTTTCGGCTGCGGAAATTATCCGAGAGGAAAACCTTTTTCGGATCGGTTTTGCCTGCGCTTTCAATGGGCATGAAATTATCCTTTTTGCGCATAAAATTATCGGGGTTTGACCCGCGAAATCCGTAGATACTCTGCTTTATATCACCTACAACAAAAAGCTTTTTCATATTATCGGAAAGCAGATCGAAAATGGCGTTTTGGAGGTCATTTACATCCTGAAACTCATCCACCATAACCTCATCGTATCTTTCGGTGAGTGAATGCGCGGTGGGGCTTAACACGATACCCTTTTCGGTGCGCTCGCACAGTATACCCAAAGCGAGCTGTTCAATATCGGCAAAGGTAAAGTAGTTTTCGCTTTTTTTATATTTCATCACCGCATCGCTGTATTTACGGGTGATATCAACAAGGATTTTTATAATCGGCAAAAACTCCGCGTTCTGCGCTTTTACCGAAAGATAATCGGTTGGGAAAAGCGATTTGAGATTTCCGATATTACCTATTATTCTGTCTTTGATACTGATAAAGGCTTCAATTTCGTCTATGGTTACTTTAGGCTTTCTGCGAGGCGCATCCGGCAGAGCGGCACTGCTTAAAAGCACAAACATATCGTCCCAGTTGCGTTTTTTTACAGTCTCGCAAACCGTATCCGCAAGAAGCGCAACGGTGGCGGCATAGTCGATGAACTTTTGGCGGTTGTAATCTATCGTGAGCGCCGCATCGTTTAGCAAAACGGCGTCCTCACGCAGTCTTGCCGCGATTTTATCAGCCTTGTCAAAAGAGGTGTCAAACCAAATATGTCCCGCCTTAAACTCCGCTTCATAGGGAGCTGTGAGGGCATTATAGTAGTCGTTTTCAAACGGGCGGTTTTTGGCGTTTTCATATATATCCTTTACGGTGCTTGATGTGACATCAAATCCCGAATTGTTTTCAAGTTTTTCCAAAAGATTTGAAATGGCATCTTTGTTGTTTTCAAGATATTCGCAAATCACACTTTTCAGAAGCTCGTCACATTTGCCGCGTATCTCGGCACCGTCACCCACCGCGAAATCGGGCTCTATTCCGCATTTTTCAAAGTTTTCACGAATGAGCCTTATGCAAAACGAATCAATAGTGCATATATCAGCGGCGGGAAGCAGCCTTTTTTGACGCAAAAGGTTTGCATTTTGCGGATTGTTGCGACATTCCTCATAAAGCCTTTTCTCAATTCTGCCGCGCATTTCGGCGGCGGCGGCATTGGTAAAGGTAACAATAAGCAGACGGTCGGCGCTTATCGGGTTTTCGGGGCTTATGAGTTTTTGTATTGCCCTTTCAACGAGCACCGCAGTTTTACCCGAGCCTGCCGCGGCGGAAACGAGCATAGGTGCAGGTTCGCTGACCGCCATTTTCTGCTCATTTGTAAACTCATACTTCACCGTTTTCCACCTGCTCTTTCATTTTGATTATTACCTCGCTGTTATCACTGATTTTCTGTGCGATCTGATGCTTTTTGTTTTTCATACGGCAAATGCCTGCGTAAAGGCAGTAATCACACGGGGATTTTTTATCACAGTCTATCGGAGCGGGAGATATTTCACCCTTTGAAACGGCGTTTGCGCCTGTGGGTATCTTCTTTTCAAGATACCCGAAAATCTTTTCAAAATCGCCCTCGTTTACAAGCTTTGAAGGTGCTCTGCTTGTGTAAACAAGCTCTTTTTTATCGCGGCTTTCCATAGCATAAAGAACGTCCTCGTTATTAACGGCTATGCCGCTCATAACACGGTCTTTCTTTTGGAAAACACGCTTTGCGGGATAATAGAACACACCCGCACTTTTATTACCTAATTTCCCGCTTTTAAGCACGGTGTAAAGATAGATGAGCAGTTGCATATTCTGCCCCATAAGCACATCGGAAAGCTGAAAGGTTTTGCTTCCCGACTTATAGTCTATTACACGGAGATATCCGTTCCACTCGTCTATACGGTCAACCGTTCCCTCAAGCAGCATTACACCGCCGTTATCAAGCGGAAAACGCACCGGCTCCACCTCGCCGCCCTCGTGTATCTTAAGCTCACAGCGAACCGGCTCAAACTCACAATGCTTAAACTCATTCGACATACGTTTAACAACATCAAGCGCGCCTGTTTTAATGCAGGATACAAGATATTTAAGATATGTATCCTCAACACCGCGGTAACCCTCGATACCGTCAAGATATTCGTCCGCTATACGGTTTACCTCATCTGCCATCTGCTGATCGGTTAAATCCTTAAGCGCGCTTTTGTATTTTAAAACCACCGTTTCGAGTATGTGATGGATAAAAGTACCCGACTGTGCCTTGTTAAAATCAACCGGCTGCAGCTTGTCGATACCGAGTCCGTAGCGGCAGAAATAATTAAATCTGCAATGGCTTAATTTTTCAAACTTGGTGGGTGACATTTTAAAAACAGTACCGAAAAGTCTTTTTGCCGTTTCGGGATTTAAGCGGTTTTCGGGCATGGCAATACCCGAAAGCACACGCTCTGCGCTTTTTGCCGCATCATCGCCCGAATCATAAAGCGCCGCTTTGAGTGTTTCGGGGTCACTGCCCCCATCGCTTAGCCGCTTACAAAGTTCAAACACAGCCGAAGATGTTGTTTCCGGAAGATTATCCTCCGAAAGCATATCAAAAGCTCTTTCGGTTTTTGGTGAAAGGTTATCGCGTATTTCGGTAACGAATGCCGAGGGGGCTGTTAAGGTTCCGCCGTCACCCGTATCAAGGTAGCTGATTACCGCTCTGTCCGAAGCACAGCAGACCGAGGAATAAACAAGAAAGTCCTCGTCTACGGCACTGCCTACGGTTTTATCGGGAATATCGATATCAAGGTCTATAAGCTTAAGCCGCTCGCCGCCCGAAAAAATACCGCTTTCGGTATCGGTCTTCGGGAAAACTCCCTGATTTGCACCCAAAATGTAAACATATTTCGGACGGGAGGGTCTTATCCGCACGGCATCGCCGAAGGTGACTTCGTCCGTCATCTGCGGTGTTACGCCGATGCTTGACATATTAACGGCGGTTTTAAGTATATCGCAAAACTCTTTTCGCTCTACTGTGTCGCCTTCAAGACAGATTGCAACACTTTCGAGAATACCTGTAAATGTATCCCACGACTGCCTTACGGCATCAGCTAAAACAAGATTTCCCCCTGCTTTGTAATAATCGTAAAAATCCTTAAGGCTATCCGCCATTTTTACATTTTCGAGCATAACCGCAACAGCCCTTGCCATATCCTCGGCAGAGCCGTTAAAATCATCCTTTAAATCAAGCAACGGCTTTATTGCCGTTTTGCGGAGAAGATTTAACTTTTTAAGCTTTTCTTTACTCTCATCGGTCACGCGGTCGGTAAGCCCGTTTGGATTCATATCCCATTCTTCAAGCCACTTTTTACCGCTTATATTCCATATATAAGTGTAATTTTCAAGCGCCGCAAGGTCTTCCTCGTCTATCAGCTTTATACCCGACTTATGAAACCTGAGTATGTTTTCCGACGAAAAATCAAAAATCGCATCAACGGCGCTGTTTACCGCAACGCACACGGGCATTGAGGACATAGGTATCTTTTCATCAAAAAACAGCGGTACACCGTTTCGCCTGCAGGCAAGTGTAAGCGGGTCAAAGTAGCGCTCGCTGTCTCGCGTGACTACTACAAAATCACGGTATCTCGCGCCTTCGCCTCTCACGGTTTTGCGAATGCTTCTCGCTATGTATTCGCACTCGTCGTAAGTGTTCTGTGCCGCACATAAGATAACACTGCCGTCCTCCGCTTTGCCTTCGGGCTTATTTCCCGACATAAGCCTTTCAAGGTTTTTCATACCCTCGTTATTATAGCGGCACTCGGTAAGATTTATCGGTGCGTCACACGGTACATTGTGCATCTGCGCAAGTTTTTTAATGCGGCCCGCGGTTTTGTTTATATTTGAAAAAATGCCGTATTCATTTGTGTTTTCGGTATCGTTCATAAGCGATACCGTAAGGCTTTTGCATGATGCGAGGATACGGTCGATTATCTTAAACTGCTGACCGGTAAAGCCTTTAAACGAGTCGATAAACACATCTCTGCCGCAAAAATAATCGCAGTTTTCAAGAGCATAATAAAGCTTTGTAAGGCGGTCGCTCGGGTCGGTAAACCTTTCGCCCAATACCGCATCGTAGGCTTCAAAAACAGCGGCGGTATCCATAAGCTTATCCGAAAGACTTTTCAGGTCGGTTTTACCAGCGGCATCAATAAGGTCATCACTGCTTACCGCGTTTATTTTAAACTCCGACACGGTATCCGCCATTTTTGAGGCAAAGCCATACGAATCGGCATAGGGTCTGAAAACGGTAAGACGGTCACGCGAGAGAAATACCGCCTTTTTCATAAGTATTATTTTATCGCAGTCGCTCACGTCTTTTGCCGACATGCCGCCCTTTATCCGCTCGATTTCATCACAAAGACGGCTGAAGCTCAACACCGTTACATTTTGTGAAAGCACATCGCCTAAGGTGAGCAACACCTCTTTTTCAGCCGCAAAGGAATACTGTTCGGGTACTATAAGCACGGGGTTACCTCCGCTTTTTACGCACTCGCTTATCTTATTTATGAGGGTATAGGTTTTTCCGCTTACAGCCCTGCCGAAAATAAATCTTAACAAAATATCACCCTTTCGCTACTATTATATAAAAATCAAAGTGACGTTTTCGGTACATTAAAAACGGGAAAGACATATTTTAATAAAAAATGCCTCTCCCTTTAAACTAAATTGAAAAATACTGACCTACCGTTCGAAGCAGTGTATTCTTCTTGAAGCCGTATTTTCTTATGGTTTTGATTTTTGAAAGGCGGCTACCCGCCCTAAGGCTTATAAAGGCCGTTACCGTTTGCTTTTGAGCGTCGGTCATAACATCACCGTAGCAACAAAGCAAACTTTCCGCCTGCGAAAAAGAATCCTTGTAATTCTGTGCCGTCTTATTACGGTTTTTAATTTTGTTTGCAACAAATTGCACACCTGTGGCTTTTTTTGCGCCCACCTGATTATCGCCATGCTGACGGTAAAGCATTGTAGACTCGGTTATATAGTCCACCTTACCCGTGACGGTTGCCACAAGATTAAGCCACCAATCGTGCATGGTAAACTCTTTGGGTGTGTGCTTTTTTACCTCATATAAAAGCGGATGGTTTATCATGGCGGTACAGCCCGTAACATTATTCTGCACAAGCACATTGTTCAAGCTGTTAAAATCGGGTGATATGCGCTGAAAATCGAAAAAGGAGTTTGAAATAACCTTTAAATCGCGGTCCGCAACCGAAAGATTTGTGTGTATAAGTATCGGTATGTTGCCGAATTTCCGCTCGGTTTCGAGCATTTTTTCATAGGTTTTTTCTATTTTATCCTTTTTCCAGTAATCATCCTGATCGCAGAACATAACGTATTCGCTGTCACAACTTTTAAGCAGCTTCATAAAGTTGTTTTTTGCGCTGCCGGTACTCCCACCGCCGAGAAGCGAAATCTTATCGGGATATTTTTTTACATACTCCGACAAGACGGATAAGGTGTTATCCTTTGACCCGTCATCACTCACAAGTATTTTAAAATCCTTATAGGACTGCTCAAGCAGTGAATCAAGCTGTTCTCTTATATAGCTTTCACCGTTATAGGTTGCGAGCAAAACCGTTATCATACAAGCTTTAACTTACCTTCGGCAACCTTCTTAAGGTGTGCGCCGTAGGGCGATTTACCGTATTTCTCGGCAGACTCAATGAGCTTTTCGCGGGTTATCCAGCCGTTTACATAGGCGATTTCTTCAATAGCGGAAATCTGTATACCCTGACGTTTTTCCATAACCTTAACAAACTCGGTGGCATCGGCAAGCGCGTCCATAGTGCCGGTATCAAGCCATGCGTTGCCACGGCCTAAGGTGACAACATTAAGCGTGCCTTCCTCAAGATACATACGGTTGAGGTCGGTTATCTCAAGCTCGCCTCTTGCGGAGGGCTTGACCTTCTTTGCAAGCTCAACCACGCGGTTATCGTAGAAATAAAGTCCCGTTATGCAGTAGTTTGACTTGGGATTTTTCGGTTTTTCTTCTATGGAAACTACCTTGCCGTTCTCATCGAACTCAACTATACCGAACCTCTCGGGGTCATCAACATAATAGCCGAAAATGGTGGCTCCGTGCTCTCTTGATGCCGCCTCGCGAAGATGCTTTTTAAGACCTGCACCGTAAAAAATATTATCGCCGAGCACCATGGCACAGCTATCGCCGTTTATAAACTTTTCGCCTATTAAAAATGCCTGCGCAAGACCGTCCGGTGAAGGCTGAACCTCATACGAAAGATTTATGCCGTAATTTGAGCCGTCACCGAGCAGACGCTCGAAGTTCGGCAGGTCCGTGGGTGTGGAAATAATGAGTATATCTCTTATTCCGGCGAGCATAAGCATTGAAATCGGATAGTAAATCATCGGCTTATCGTAAACCGGAAGCAACTGTTTTGAAGTGACCATGGTAAGCGGATAAAGTCTTGTTCCGCTGCCGCCTGCAAGAATAATGCCTTTCATAATAAAATCCCCTTATTCAATAATTTCGATAGTTTCGATTTTAACGTCACTGACGGGTTTGTCCGCCGCGCCGGTTTTTACCGATGCAATGGCATCTACCGTTTCCATACCCTCGAAAACCTGACCGAAAACGGTATGACGGAAATCAAGCCACGGTGTGCCGCCCATTTCCTTATAAGCAGTTACCGTTTCGGGCGGAAAGCTATCGGGCATGGTCTCCATCTGCGAAATCATATTCGCGGGAACCTCTTTTGCCTGAACGATAAAGAACTGACTGCCGTTTGTGTTGGGCCCCGCGTTTGCCATACAAAGCGCGCCGCGGAGGTTGTGCAGCTCAACGCTGAACTCATCCTTAAAGCTTTCGCCCCATATCGACTCGCCGCCACAGCCCGTTCCGGTGGGGTCGCCGCCCTGTATCATAAAGTCCTTTATTACCCTATGGAATATAAGGCCGTTATAATAGCCGTTTTTTGCGTGTGCTACAAAGTTTTCGACCGTTTTAACGGTTATATCCTTAAAAAGTTTGATTTTAATATCGCCCATATTAGTGTGCATAACGGCAACGAGGTCGTTTTCACCCGGCAGAGCGGTTTGCATTAAAGACATAAATATCACTTGACCTTTCTTTTATATATTTTACCAAATCATAAAGCTTTTGGCAACTGTTTAATGATAATATTTATATATTTTCTCGGCAACGGTACGGGTTATTCCGCCTACCGCGGCAAGCTCACTTACCGATGCTTCTTTTATAGCCTTGATGCTTTTAAAATGCTTAAAGAGTGCCGCCGCACGCGATTCGCCCACACCCCCTATGTTCAAAAGCTCAGAGCCGAGCATCTTTTTACTGCGGCGCTTGCGGTGGTAGGATATCGCAAAGCGGTGCACCTCGTCCTGAATCTCGGTAACAAGTGTGTATGCCCTGCGGTTTGCCTTTATTGCTATATTGCCGCCGTCCGCCGCGATAGCGCGGGTGCGGTGCTTTGAATCCTTTACCATACCGAAAAGCGGCACGTTAATATTATGCGCCGCAAGTATCGGTTTTACGGCGGAAATCTGCCCCGCGCCGCCGTCAAGCAATATCAGGTCGGGCAGTGTGGAAAAGCCCGCGTCCTCACCCTTTTCGTATTCGTTGAACCTGCGGTCGAGCACCTCCGCCATGGAACGGTAATCGTCCTGCCCGACAAAGCTTTTTATCTTAAACTTGCGGTAATCCGGTTTATAGGGTTTGCCGTTTTTAAACACTATTCTCGCTGCAACGTTTTCATCGCCCGCGGTGTTGGATATATCGTAGGACTCGATATACTGCGGCACAGCTTCAAGCCCTAAAAGTACGGCAAGCTCGTTAAGTGCCGAGGTTTCCCTGCCGGTGTGCTTATAGCGGCCCGCAAGGTTATCCGCCGCGTTGTTGCGGCACATCTCCACCGTTTTTTTAGGCTCTCCCGCCTTGGGCGTGATGAGGGTTACCTTTCTTCCCGCTTTTTTTGAAAGATACTGCTCTATAAGTTCCTTACCGTCCGCCTCGCCATCTGTAAGAATACGGGGCGGAATATCGGTATTATCAAGATAATACTGCCCTAAAAACTCACTGTAAAGCGCGGCGCGGTCGGTTATGCCATCAACAAAAAAGTGTTTTTTATTAACAAGCATACGGTTCCTGAAAACAAGTACACTCACGCATGCCGACTCTCCCGAAAAAGCCGCCGCGAAAACATCCTGCGAATTATATCCGCTCATAACCACCTTTTGCTTTTCACTCAGTTTTTTTATGGCGTTTACGCGGTCGCGAAGCTTTGCGGCATATTCAAACTCCAGATTATCGGCCGCTTTTTCCATTTGTGCGGTAAGTGTTTTAAGTGTATCTGATGTGTTGCCCTGCTTTATAAAATCCTTTGCGCTCTCCACCGTTTCGATATAATCCGAATACTTAATCCTGCCGCGGCAGGGTGCATCACAAAGACCTATGTGATAGTTAAGGCAGGGCTTTGAGGGCTTATCGAAGCTTCTGTTGCAATCGGGAAGCTTGAATATCTTTCGCACCTGCTCCACAGTATCCTTTACAACATAAGATGAATAATACGGTCCGATATACTCCGCCTTATCGCTTACCGTGTTCGCGGTGGTGATTTTCTTCCATTTTTCATCGGTGATTTTTATATAGTGATAGCCCTTATCGTCCTTTAAAAGAATATTGTATTTGGGTTGATTTTGCTTTATCAAAGAGTTTTCAAGCATAAGCGCTTCAAACTCGCTGTCGCATATTATATACTCAAAATCAAAAACGTTTGATACCATTTTGCGCACCTTTTCGGTGTGCTGATTTCCCGCACCGAAATACTGTGTTACGCGGTTTTTAAGCGCCTTTGCCTTGCCGATGTATATTATCTCTCCCGCCTTGTTTTTCATTATATAAACACCCGCTTCAAGCGGCAGGCGGTTGGCCTTTGCTTTAAGCTCGGCAAGTTTTTCGTTAACGCTGTCGGTATCCACATTTTCACCCCTTAAAAAATAACTTGTAATATGTAAAATGTTGTAATATAATGTCGCTGTTGCAATAAATCAATGTAAAGGCTTTGATTATGAAAAGATTTATTTTATTACTGCTGATAACCGCAGCTTTGCTTTTTGCCTGCTCCTGCCGAAAAAAGGAAACCAGCGGCAACCAAAAAACCGTTCCGGCAAAAGAGGTCACGGTTTTGACGGACGACAGCGGCAGTGTAAACGGCTACCGCCAAGAGGGATACCAAAGCTTTGAAGGCTCAAAGCCGTCCCAATCGGGTACCGTTTATTACGCAAACACCTCAAGCAAAAAGTTTCACACAGAGGACTGCCGGTATGCGAAAACAATATCAAAAGAAAATCTTTTGACCGATACTAACCGTGCAAAGCTTGTAAGCGAGGGCTACGCACCCTGTCAAAACTGCAACCCGTAACGGATTTATTTTACAACGCAGTTTTTGATCGAAAAATCGAGCAACACATTTATAAGCTCGTTTCTTGATCTGCCGGTTTTTTTGGCGAGGTCGTCAAGTGACTTTACCGTATCGTTTTTAACCCTTACCGAAAAGGTCTTATATCCGTCCTCACCCTTTAAGTTTTTAGGCCTTATAACAAGTTTTTCCTGCATAACATATTCACCTCACTAACATTATAACCCAAACAATGTTAAAATAATATGTTATCAATTATAACATAAATTAAGTATGAAAAAATCCGCACGTTATTCCGTGCGGATTTTATGCTTTGCAAAATAATCAGCCGTTTGCATTAAGCTTGTTCATAAGAGCAGATTTCTTTCTTGCTGCGTTATTCTTATGAATAATGCCCTTAACGGCAGCCTTATCGATCTTGGAAACTGCAACTTTCACGGTATCAGCCGCCTCAGGTGCTTTCGCATCTATTGCAGCATCCGCCTTTTTGATAGCAGTACGAAGGTCGGAGCGGCACGCTTTGTTGCGCTCATAATTAGCAGTGCTTACCATTACGCGCTTTTTTGCAGATTTGATATTAGGCATAGTGACACCTCCCAAAACATTTATTCACAGTAAAACATATATTATCACAAAGGCAAAAAAATTGCAAGATTTTTTTTATTTTTTCATTCGGCGGGCATTTTCGTTTTATTGCCGGCAAGTTTTTTAATGCTTGCAAAAGCAAACCGCAAAACCACCGTAAAGCCTTACGGAAGGTTCACCTTTTCTTACCTGTTTTGTTTCTTTGCTGCGGTAAGTGTGTTTTTCATAAGAATTGCAATGGTCATGGGCCCCACACCGCCCGGCACCGGAGTTATATATGAGGTTTTTTCGGCTACGTTTTCAAAATCAACATCGCCGCAAAGCTTTCCGTTATCGCGGTTCATACCCACGTCTATAACAACGGCACCCTCTTTTACCATATCGGCGGTAACGAATTTTGCCTTGCCCACCGCCGCAACGAGAATATCCGCACGCGCGGTTATCTCGGACAGATTTTTTGTTTTTGAATGGCATACCGTAACGGTGCCGTTTTTGTGCATAAGCAGCATTGCCATAGGCTTTCCTACTATATTTGACCTGCCTATCACCACACAGCTTTTACCCTCGGGATTTATACCGTAGTAGTTTAACATCTCCATAACACCCGCGGGTGTGCAGGGCAAAAAGTCATAATCGCCTATCATTATTTTACCCACGTTTACGGGGTGAAAGGCATCTACATCCTTATCGGGAGAAATGGCGGCTATTACCGCCTTTTCGTTTATGTGTGGAGGCAAAGGCAACTGGCATAAAATACCGTTTACATTCTTATCCGCGTTAAGCTTTGAGATAAGTGCGAGGAGTTCGTCTTCGGAGGTGCTTTCGGGTAAAAGATACTCATAGGAGTTTATTCCCACAGCCTCACAGGCCTTTTTCTTATTGGCAACATAAATCTTTGAAGCCGGATTTTCACCAACGAGAATAACCGCAAGTCCCACATTTATACCGCTTGACTTTATCTCCTCGGCAACCTTTTGTTTAACGCTTGCCGATACGGTTTTACCGTCAATCAACGTCATTTCCGTTTTCTCCTTCGTCTTTTGTTTCCTCAGCCGTGCCCTCGCTGTCTTCAACATTCTCCGATATATCGGAATTATCCTCCTCGGGCTGTTCGTTATCCTCTGTTATATCCCCGAACATACCAACATATTCCGTTCCGGTTTTATCGGATTTATAGCGTGAGAGCATGGCAATAAGCGTAATACCGCAAGCCACAAAAAGCAACACCGAAAGCAGTACCGAAACCTTAAGCTCGCCTATCATCAGACTGTCGGTACGCAGCATCTCGATTATGGCTCTGCCAAAGCCGTACCAAACACCGTAAAGCAATGCTATCTCACCGCTGAACTTGCGTTTTTTGGATACCGCGTTAAGTACAAAAAAGCCCGCGATACACCATACCGACTCATAAAGGAAGCAGGGGTGAACGAGTCCGTAGCCCACCTCGTATATCGTGTTTTCGCTCGACATTCCCCAGAATGTGCTTCCGGTACGGCCGCCGAATGCTTCCTGATTTACAAAGTTGCCCCATCTGCCTATGCCCTGCGCAAGCAGAAAACCTGTGGCGGCAAGGTCATACATATCAAGGATTTTCACCTTTCTTAAAAGACACATTATACCGCCCACCAAAACGGCGCCTATCACTCCGCCGTAGATAGCGAGTCCCGAAACACCCGAGCCTGAGCCGAGACCGAAGAAATCCTTAATTCCGTCAACCGTGCTGTAAGGGTCAAATACAACATAATATGTACGCGCGCAAAGTATCGCGAGCGGCGTTGTAACAAGTATAACATCAAGCATGCGGTCAACATCTATGCCGTACCTTTTTGCATTTCTGTAAGCATATATTATCGCGAGCAAAAAGCCCAGTGCGATAATAATACCGTACCAGTAAACATCCCACCCGTTTTCGCCTATCGGCAGGGTGAATGCCACGGGATTAAGCTTTAAATGAATGCCGAAAATAGTTACGTTGTAAATCATTTTTGTTCCTCCTCGGGTTTTATTACCGATAAAACGGTATTATTGCAGTCAAGATACGCAAGGTGGCGGAAAACATCATCCGGCGTTACCGACTTAAGTATCTTGATTTCATCAAATATATCGTAGCCGCTCACGGCACCGTCCACAAGCTGCATCGCGCTTCCCTCCACCGTGTTGTATCTGCGCACGGCATCACCGTAAAGCTCGCACTTTACCGCCGAGAAAAGCTTTTTGTCGATACCCTCGTCTGCAAGCTTTGATATACGGGATTTAATTTTTGAAGCGACCTTTTTGGGGTCGGTGGACTCGCCGCTTATAATTACCGCCGCAAAGCCGCGGCCCGTGAAATATTCGCTTGAAAACTCATCGTTTATAAGTCCTTCGTTCACAAGGCTTGCATAAAGCGGCGAGCTTTCTCCGCATATTATTTCAAGCAAAAGCTCCATACAAACCTTTTCTTTAAGCGACACTTCGCCCGACTGGATATTCCGTTTAAAGCCAAGGTTGAATATTGGCAGCGATACGGGAAGACACTGCTCAACATACGGCTTTTGCACCCTTTCGTTTTCGGGGTAACCGTATCTTATTATCTCCTGCTTTTCGCAGGGCTTAAGCTGCGCCTCGATAAGTCTTAAGGTGTTTTCGGTATCAATATTTCCCGCTATGCAGATATACATATTCGAGAGGTTGTAAAAGGTGTTATAGCATTTATAAAGCAGGTCTGCCGTTATCTGTGCTATTGAATCAACCGTTCCGGCAATATCGATGCGAACGGGGTGGTCCTTATACATGGCGGAAAGCATATTGAACATAACGCGCCATGCGGGGCTGTCATCATACATTCTTATTTCCTGCCCTATTATACCCTGCTCTTTTGATACCGTTTGCTCGGTAAAATAGGGTGACTGCACAAAATCAATCAGTATTTTAAGGTTTTCATCAAACCGCTCGGAACAGGAAAAAAGATAGCAGGTGCGGTCAAACGAGGTGAAAGCATTTGCCGAGGCGCCCGTTTCCGCAAAGCGCTCGAAGGCATCTCTCTCCTCGCTTTCAAAAAGCTTGTGCTCAAGAAAATGCGCTATTCCCTCGGGAACGGTAATTTTCTCGCTTTTATCGGTTGCAAAAGCAGTGTCTATCGAGCCGTATTTCGTACCGAAAAGGGTGTAGCTTGATGAAAACTGCGGTTTTTCCATTATATAGATTTCAAGTCCCGATTCGTGAACGGCTTTTAAATATCCGTCCGAGAAAGGCGATTCAAAATACTGTCTTTTCAACTAAACCGCCTCCTTATCCTCGGGAATGAGTCTGTAGACCGTGTGCAGCATTATTCCCCTTGCCGCGTTTATCACGTCTTCCTTAGTGACCTTTGATATAAGCTCCGAAAGTTCTTCTACCGTAATTGGTCTGCCGTCTGATATTTTAAGCGAATACCATATATCAAGCAGACTTTGTGAATCGTTATACGTTTTAAATGAATCAAGTATTGATTTGAGCGACGATTCATACTCATTATCGGTGATTTCACCGTTTTGTATGGCCTTTAACTGATTAAGTATCGCCCGCTCGGTTTTTTCCATATTTTCCTTGCAAACACCGCTGTCTACCGTTAAAAGTCCCTTTGCCTTAACGGTACCTACCGCACAGTAATAGCAAAGGCTCTGCTTTTCTCTCACATTCATAAACAGCTTTGAGTAGGTGCCGCCGCCGAAAATATCCGCCATAACGGTAAGCGCCGCACACTCGCGGTCGCCGCCCGATATTTTGCTTGAAAAGCCCATAACAAGCTTGCCCTGCGTTACCGACATCTGCTCATCTACACGGTTTACCGAAGCCGAAACACGGGTGGGAACGATTTTGGTGCAGTCGGTTATATCCCTGCGTTCAACCGTTAAGAATCTGTCACTTACCGCCGTGAAGAGTCCCTCGGGCATTTCGGAGGATACCACATTCACCCTCACATACGCGGTTTTAAGCATATTTTCCCAAGTTTTATAAAGGATTTTACCGTCTATTTTGCGGACATCCTCAACCGTACCGCACTTGGGTATGCCGTAGGGGTCGTTTTTATACATTTCCTCAATAAGCCGCTTTTTGGCATAGGTACGCTTTTCGGCAAGCTCACCCATAATGTGCTCTGCCGCCTTGCGCTTTTCACGTTCAACATCGGCTGCGTTAAACTCGCCGTTTGACACGGCAGGCTCGAATATCAACCCCAAAAGGAGCTTTAAAGCCTCGCTTGTGAGCTGCTCGTTATCAAGAGTATACTTATCCGATATTACCGAAATCCCTACCTTAATAAGCTGAAAATCGCCCGCTTTTTCGCTTGAAGCCACAAGCTCGGCACCGTAAAGCTTGCTTAATTTGAAGTTAAGCGCCGAAAACTCGGGATACTCCTTTGAGCAGGTAGTGAGCACAAAAGGCAACAGCGCATTTGCCGCAACCGTTTCCCTTTTGAGCGGAAGATAAAAGTTAAAGGACACAAGGGTAGTATTAAAACGGGTGTTTTTAATAAAATATCCCTCTACGCCCTTGGCGGGATTTACCACCGTGTAAGACAATGTCATCACTCCGAATACATTTTTACATTTTAGAATTATACCACATTTAGTATCAAGATAACAAGAATTATTTATAAAAACACTATTTTTCTTGTAATTCGGCGATTTTTATGATATAATAACGGATAATTATATTGATAGGTGGTAAGCAGAATGAAATGTCCTTATTGCGGTTATGAAGAAAGCAAGGTTATCGACTCCCGCCCTACCGATGAGGGTGAACGCATCAGAAGACGCCGTGAATGCTTAAAATGTGAAAAGCGCTTCACGACCTACGAGATGATAGAAAGCCTTCCGATTATGGTTATCAAGAAGGATAAATCCCGTCAGCCGTTTGACCGTAACAAGCTCTTTAACGGCATTATGCGTGCCTGCGAAAAGCGTCCCGTTTCGCTCGAAACGGTTGAGATGGCGATAGACGATATCGAGCTTGAGATACAAAACTCACTCGACCGCGAGGTATCGAGTGACAAGATAGGTCAGCTCGTTATGGAAAAGCTGCGCGGTATAGACGAGGTGGCATACATAAGATTCGCCTCTGTTTACCGCGATTTCAAGGATATTCATTCCTTCCTTGAGGAGCTTAACTCATTGCTTAAAAAATAATCCGGAGAGTATTTATGACAGAAAATGAGCTGATGGCAGAGCTTTTACTGCCCGACATTAAAAAAACGCCCGAATATTTCGAAGCAAAATATCCGGAAAGAAAATTATCCGAGGGCGCAAGAGTAACCCGTGTGGCACCGAGCCCCACGGGGTATCTGCACCTCGGCACCCTTTTTACCTCGCTTGTAAACCGTATTACGGCAACCACCTCCTGCGGTATCTTTTTTACGAGAATCGAAGATACCGACAAAAAGCGTGAGGTTGAGGGCGGAGTAAAGGATATTATTGAGGGACTTGACCGTTTTGGAATAAAAATAGACGAGGGATTTATAAGCGGCGATAAGGAGTACGGCGAATACGGTCCGTATAAGCAAAGCGACCGTGCCGAAATATACAGAACCTATGTTAAGGACCTTATAAAACGCGGAATTGCCTATCCCTGCTTCTGCACCGCGGAGGAGCTTGACGAGGTACGCAAGGTGCAGGAGCAAAATAAGGTGCGCACCGGTTATCACGGCGAGTATGCAAAGCACCGCAATATCACCTATAACGAGGCAAAAGCACTTGTTGACAGCGGAAAGCCTTATGTTATACGTTTGCGCTCAGGCGGTGACGAAAGCAGGCGCATCTGTTTTGATGACGTTATTAAGGGTAAAATCGAAATGCCCGAAAACGATGAGGATTTTGTGCTGCTGAAATCGGACGGCATACCCACCTACCATTTTGCACACGCGATTGACGACCACCTTATGCACACAACCCACGTGCTTCGCGGTGATGAGTGGATATCCTCGGTGCCTAAGCATATAGAGCTTTTTAAGGTGCTTGGCTTTAAAGTACCGAAATACGGCCACATATCCCCTATTATGAAGCTTGAAAACGGTGCAAAACGCAAGATTTCAAAACGAAAAGACCCCGAGGCGGCAGTACACTACTTTGCCGAGGAGGGCTACGATTCGGAAAGCGTTATCGAATATCTTATGACCATTGCAGCCTCCGACTTTGAGGACTGGCGCAGAGCAAATCCCAATGCCGATTACAAAAACTTTAAGTTCAACCTTAAAAAAATGAGTGTTTCGGGTGCACTCTTTGACCGCGATAAGCTTAACGATGTAAGCAAAATAAAACTCTCTGCCCTTAAAAGCGATAAGGTTTACGAAAAGCTTACCGCTTGGGCAAAGGAGTTTGACCCGCAGTTTTACGATGTGCTTACAGCAGATAAGGATTACACCTTAAGGGTGCTCGCAGTTGACCGTGACAATGCCGCAAAGCCGCGTAAGGACCTTGCAAAATGGAGTGAGGCAAAAGATTATTTCTCGTATTATTTTGAGGCTCTCCACTCCCCCTGCTATGAGCTTCCCGAAAACATAAAACGCGCCGATGCAAAGGCTTTTTTAAAGCTTTATAAAACGGTTTACGATGAGGCAAACGGCAGAGAAATGTGGTTTGAAAAAATCAAAAACATTTGCCCGATGTTAGGCTTTGCCGCCGATACAAAGGAGTACAAGGCAAACCCCGAAAACTATAAGGGCAGCGCGGGAGATTTAAGCACGGTTTTGCGTATTGCCGTTACGGGAAAAAGAAACACGCCCGACCTTTGCAGTATTATGCAGGTTATAGGCAGGGAACGTGTGTTTAAAAGAATTGACAGTATGATAGAGGTTCTCTGATATGGAAGAAAACACGGTTTTGGAAAACGAGGAAGTAAAGCCCTCCAATTTTATCCACGATTTTATTGACGAAGATCTTGAAAACGGCGTTTACAGCAAGATTCAAACCCGTTTCCCGCCCGAGCCGAACGGCTATCTGCACATAGGTCACGCAAAGGCTATCTGCATAGACTTCGGCACCGCACGGAAATACGGCGGAAAGTGCAACTTAAGGCTTGACGATACCAACCCCACAAAAGAAGACGTTGAGTATGTTGACGCGATAAAAGAGGATATAAAATGGCTCGGCTTTGACTGGGACAACGTTTATTATGCCTCCGATTATTTTGATTTTATCTATGAATGTGCCCTTTATCTTATTGACAAAGGGCTTGCCTATGTTGATGAGTCAAGCGCAGAGGAAATTAAAAGCATGCGCGGAACACTCACCGAAGCGGGAACCGATTCACCCTACCGCAACCGCCCCGTATCCGAAACAAAGGATTTGTTTAAAAGAATGACGGGGGGTGAGTTTGACGAAGGCAAAATGGTGCTCAGGGCAAAGATAGATATGTCGTCCTCAAACCTTAATATGCGCGACCCCATTATCTACCGTATTCTTAAAGCATCGCACCACCGCACGGGAGATAAATGGTGTGTTTACCCGATGTATGACTTTGCACATCCGCTTTCGGACGCAAAGGAGGGTGTTACCCATTCACTTTGCTCGCTCGAGTTTGAAAACCACCGCCCCTTATACAACTGGGTGCTTGATGCCTGCGATATCAAAAATCCGCCGAGACAGATAGAGTTTGCGCGAATGAACGTGAACTATACCTTAACAAGCAAAAGAAAGTGCTTAAAGCTTGTGAACGACGGTCTTGTGAGCGGTTGGGACGATCCGCGTATGGCTACCATCTGCGGTATGAGAAGACGCGGCTACCCTGCCGAAGCGGTAAGAAGCTTTGTTGACAAAATAGGTGTTTCAAAGGCATACAGTGTTATCGACTACGCACTGCTTGAAGCCTGTGTTCGCGATTATCTCAACGAAAATGCCGCCCGTGCCATGACGGTGTTAAGACCGCTTAAGGTTGTTATTGACAATTATCCCGATGACAAAACCGAGGAGATAGCGGTTGAAATAAATCCGAATAAGCCGGAAGCCGGCAAAACAAACGTTTCGTTTTCAAAGGAAATATATATCGAGCAGGACGATTTCTGCCTTAACCCGCCCGGAAAGTATTTCAGGCTTTGCCCCGAAAAAGAGGTGCGGCTTAAAGGTGCGTATTATATAAAATACGCATCTCACGAGGAGGACGAAAACGGCAACATCACCGTTGTTCACTGCACTTACGACCCCGAAAGCCGCGGCGGTGAAACATCGGACGGCAGAAAGGTAAAAGGCACACTCCATTGGGTAAACGCAAAGGACTGTATTGATGTTACGGTAAGACTTTACGACCGCCTTTTCAATGTTGAAAATCCGAGTGATGAGGAGGGTGTTTCCTCCTTTGCCGATAACCTTAATCCCGACTCACTCACCGTGCTTTGCGGCTGTAAAACCGATAAATCGATGAAAAATGTAAAATCAGGAGATACCTTCCAGTTTATGAGGCAGGGATATTTCTGCGCGGATAAGGATTCCACCGCCGAAAACATCGTGTTTAACCGCACGGTGGCACTTAAGGATTCCTTCGGTAAAAAGTGATGGCTGAAATTAAAAATATTCTGGATTTTTTAAACAAAAAGTTCCCGTTTGAAACCGCCTGCGATTTTGATAATGTGGGACTGCTTATCGGCGATAAAAACGCAAATGTTTCCAAAATAACCGTGGCGCTTGACTGCGATACCGACACGGTGGATTTTGCGGTTGATAACGGTTGTGAGCTTATAGTTACACACCACCCCGTTATATTCGACCCGATAAAAAGCATTACCGCCGATACGGTTTATCATAAAGCCGTAAAAAACGGTGTTTCGGTTATAAGCTGCCATACAAATCTCGATATTGCAAACGGCGGTGTTACCGAAACGCTTTGCAAAGTGCTTGGATTTAAAAGCATTAAAAAATACAAAACGGAGTCGGGCTTTTTACTCCGCAGCGCAAAAACAGATATCTGCGATGCGAAAATGCTTGCCGAAAGGATGAAGGCGGCGGTTGATTTCGGTGTTCGCTATGCCGATGCCGAAAAGCCGATACAAAATGTGCTGGTATGCTCAGGCTCAGGCGGAGAGTTCTTATCCGATGCAATAAGCGGCGGGTTTGACGCGCTTGTTACCGCCGATGTTAAGCACAATGTTTTTGTAAGCGCCGTAAACAACGGCATCAGTGTGTTTGACCTCGGCCATTATGCAAGTGAAAATGTTATAGTCGGTCCGCTTTGCGAACAGCTCAAAAAACAGTTTTCTGTCAATGTTATCCCGTTTAACAGCAAAAAATTAAAATATATCTGATATAATGGGAGGTTTTTTCTATGCTTCTTGCGGTAGATATCGGCAACACCAATATTACACTCGGTGTTTATAACGGAGATGTTCTTTCATTTACGGCGCGCCTTTGCACCGATAAGGATAAATCCTCCGACCAGTATGCCGCCGAGATAAAGAGCATTATGGAGATACACGGACTTTCCTACAGCGGTATCGAGGACTGTATAATCGCCTCGGTTGTGCCCTCTGTGAAGGACAGTATAAGCCGCGCCATATCACTTCTTTGCGATATAGTGCCGCTCACCTTAGGCCCCGGCGTTAAAACCGGACTTGACATAAAGATAGATAATCCGGCTCAGCTCGGTGCAGACCTTGTTGCCGGTGCGGTGGGTGCAATGAACGAATACACCCTGCCCTGTGTTATAATAGATATGGGTACCGCATCCACAATATTTGTGATAAACCGATACGGCCAGTTTATAGGCGGAGCAATAGCCGCAGGAATTACACTCACCCTTAAAGCACTTTGCGAAAACACCGCACAGCTGCCAAATATCAGCATTTCGGCACCGGACAGTGTTATAGGCACCAACACGGTGGACTGTATGCGCTCGGGACTTATTTTCGGCACTGCCGCTATGATTGACGGTATGATAGACCGTATTGCCGATGAGCTCGGCGAGTTTCCGACAGTGGTTGCAACCGGCGGGTTGTCAAGAGAGGTTATAGTCAACTGCAAAAGCGATATAATGTATAATGAAAACCTGCTTCTTGACGGTCTTAAGGAAATATATGAGCGCAACAAATAAACCGTAATTTATATTATATTATGAACTGTACCGGTTTCGGACAGTATCGGAGGTAATTTAAAAATGTCAAAAGCAAAACAGAATTCACGCCTTGCGGCGGTAATAGGTCTTTTCACCGCGGTTACGGCGGTGCTGCAGTTTATCAGTTACTATGTAAAGGTGGGGCCCTTCAGCATCACCCTTACACTGATCCCCATTGTGCTCGTTTCGGTTCTCTACGGGCCGAAATACAGCGCGATTTTAGGTGCCACATTCGGAATTGTTACCTATATAGGCGCTGTTATCGGTGTTGATATGGGCGGCAATATTCTTTTCAACGCCTCGCCTTTTTATCTTATTATTCTATGTCTTTCAAAGGCGGTACTGTGCGCACTTGCAAGCGGTGCGGCGGCAAATCTTTTAAAGAAAAAGAGCGAAACCGCCGCGGTTATCGTATCGGCTGTTACGGCACCTGTTGTGAATACCGCCGTTTTCATTATCTGTATGTTTTCCTTTTACGGTAAAGTGCTCTACGAATGGGCGGGTAACACCGAAATCGTAACGTATATAATAACGGGACTTGTGGGAATAAACTTTCTTTTTGAGCTTACGGTTAATGTGATACTTTCACCTGTGATTTTAAGAATAATAAAAGCAACAAAGCGATACTTTGCACAATAATCTTTAATTAATTTACACAATGCAGGACGGTACTCACCGTCCTTTTTTATTGCGGGTTTAATGAAATTTCATTAATTTTCTTTTTTTTGTAAAAAAGTCTTTATTTTTTTATATGTATTTGGTATAATAATTTGGATACTTAATTTATTTATATTTAAGTACATTTCGTTAATCTTGGATTTCGTATCCGTAAAAATTTTTTTGGAGGTTGATTCAACAATGAGTCACAAGTATGTTTACCTTTTCAGCGAAGGCAACGCAAGCATGCGTGAGCTCCTCGGCGGTAAGGGTGCAAACCTCGCGGAAATGACCGGCCTCGGTCTTCCCGTTCCTCAGGGTTTCACCATTTCAACCGAAGCCTGCACGCAGTACTATGAGGACGGCAGAACCATCAATGATGAAATCATGGATGAAATCTGGAAGAACGTTGCCGAGATGGAAAAAATCAACGGCAAAAAGTTCGGTGACCTCAACAATCCGCTTCTTGTTTCGGTTCGTTCAGGTGCCCGTGCATCTATGCCCGGTATGATGGATACCATTCTTAACCTCGGTCTTAACGATGACGTTGTTGCCGCTATGATAGCCGGTAACCCCGATCCTAAGTTCGAGCGTTTTGTTTACGACTCTTACAGAAGATTTATTCAGATGTTCTCCGATGTTGTTATGGAAGTCGGCAAGAAATACTTTGAAGCTCTCATCGATGAGATGAAGGAAAAGAGAGGCGTTAAGTTCGACGTTGAGCTCACCGCCGCCGACCTTAAGGAGCTTGCAGGTCAGTTCAAAGCCGAATACAAGAAACAGCTCGGCAAGGACTTCCCCTCCGATCCTAAGGAACAGCTTTACGAGGCTATCCGCGCCGTATTCCGTTCATGGGACAACCCCCGTGCAAACGTTTACCGCCGCGATAACGATATCCCGTATTCTTGGGGTACAGCCGTTAACGTAATGCCTATGGTATTCGGTAACCTTAACGATAATTCCGGCACCGGTGTTGCCTTCACACGTGACCCCGCTACCGGTGAAAAGAAGCTTATGGGCGAGTTCCTCACCAATGCTCAGGGTGAAGACGTTGTTGCAGGTGTTCGTACACCTATGCCGATTGCTCAGATGGCTGAAAAGTTCCCCGAGGCTTACGCACAGTTCCTTACCGTTTGCGATAACCTCGAGAAGCATTATCACGATATGCAGGATATGGAGTTCACCGTTGAAAACGGCAAGCTTTATATGCTCCAGTGCCGTAACGGCAAGAGAACCGCTCAGGCCGCTCTTAAGATTGCCTGCGACCTTGTTGACGAAGGCATGAAGACCGAGCAGGAAGCTGTTCTTATGATCGATCCCCGTAACCTTGATACACTTCTTCACCCGCAGTTCGATGCGAAGGCTTTGAAGGCCGCTACTCCCATCGGCAAGGGTCTCGGCGCTTCCCCCGGTGCTGCCTGCGGTCAGGTGGTATTCACCGCTGACGATGCCGAAGCCTGGAAGGCTGCCGGCAAGAAGGTTGTTCTTGTTCGTCTTGAAACCTCTCCTGAGGATATCACCGGTATGAAGGCTGCTCAGGGTATACTCACCGTTCGCGGCGGTATGACCTCTCACGCTGCCGTTGTTGCACGCGGTATGGGCTCATGCTGTGTATCCGGCTGCGGTGACATTAAGATGGACGAGGAAAACAAGAAGTTTGAGCTCGGCGGCGAAACCTTCGTTGAGGGTGACTACATCTCAATCGACGGTACTACCGGTAACATCTACAAGGGCGCTATTGCTACTGTTGACGCCACCATCGCAGGTGAGTTCGGCAGAGTAATGGGTTGGGCTGATAAGTACAGAACCCTTAAGGTTCGCACTAATGCCGATACTCCGAGAGATGCCAAGAAGGCTCGCGAGCTCGGTGCCGAAGGCATCGGCCTTTGCCGTACAGAGCATATGTTCTTCGAGGCTGACAGAATTGCCGCTTTCCGCGAGATGATCTGTGCAGACACCGTTGAAGAAAGAGAAGCCGCTCTTGATAAGATTCTTCCCTATCAGCAGGGCGACTTTGAAAAGCTCTATGAGGCTCTCGAAGGCACACCCGTAACCATCAGATTCCTCGATCCTCCGCTTCACGAGTTTGTTCCCACCGAGGAAGCTGACATCAAGGCTCTTGCCGATGCTCAGGGCAAGTCGGTTGAAGATATTAAGGCTCTTATTTCTTCACTCCACGAGTTCAACCCGATGATGGGTCACCGTGGCTGCCGTCTTACCGTAACCTATCCCGAAATCGCAAAGATGCAGACCAAGGCTGTTATCCGCGCTGCCATAAATGTTAAGAAGGCTCATCCCGATTGGAATGTTAAGCCTGAAATCATGATCCCGCTCGTTGGCGAGGTTAAGGAGTTCAAGTTCGTTAAGAACATCGTTGTTGAAACCGCCGATGCCGAAATCGCAGCGGCAGGCTCCAACCTTTCTTATGAGGTTGGTACCATGATTGAAATCCCGAGAGCGGCTCTTACCGCTGATGAGATCGCCAAGGAAGCTGATTTCTTCTGCTTCGGCACCAACGATCTTACCCAGATGACCTTCGCCTTCAGCCGTGACGATGCCGGCAAGTTCCTCGGTGCTTATTACGACACCAAGATCTTTGAAAACGATCCGTTTGCGAAGCTTGATCAGGTTGGCGTTGGCAAGCTCATGAAGATGACACTTGCTCTCGGCAAGCCGGTTAATCCTGCTCTCCACTGCGGTATCTGCGGTGAGCACGGCGGCGATCCGACATCCGTTGAGTTCTGCCATGAAATCGGTCTTGGCTATGTTTCATGCTCACCCTTCCGCGTTCCGATTGCCCGTCTCGCAGCAGCACAGGCAGCGATTAAAGAAAGCAAGTAATTGTTTTCAAAATGTTTCGGTTCTCTGCTTTTGAGCGGTTAACAAGCCGAAAAACTTAATATTAAAGACCTTGTAGGAGTAATTTCTACAAGGTCTTTTTTAGTGTAAAAGCAACAAAACCGTATAAAATAACGGCCTTGTTTCCTTATAATTCATTGTAACTCAAAGACTTTTTTGAGCAATGGTTGAGCACCGGTAATAGGGTCAATCTCCATTACCATTACATCTTTCATATACTCATCCCACTTTTTAACAACAGGACTGTTATTTCAAATGTATTACATTCTATGTTTGTTATTATTATAAACATTTATTGAACAAAAGCCACCTAATAAGATAATCTGTGTATAAACCATTAAGCATAAAAATAGAGGCTCTCCCGAACAGTATTAAAACACCCGCGGATTTCCGCTTTCTTTTCAGCAATCAAAGTAAATGAGAAGCGGTGCAAAACAGCTTCTGCACCGCTTTTGTGTTGTTGCTTTATTCTTTATTTTATGTTATTGTTTCGCCGTCTTTCTGATAAAGCCTTACATAGTCAACCGCCATACGCGGAAGCGGATCGGTTTCAGTAATAGCCGAATGATTATTCTGTGTAAGAATCAGATAGAAATTCTGACTTAAGTTTTCTCTAATTGATTGCTCAAGCGATGAGATTTCAATCGTTGTATAACAAACGTCGTCAACATAGAACTTTAAGTATGTGTTATCCCACTCAAAACCGTAGGTGTGATACTCGGTTTTAGAGAAGCTGTCATCTATAGTATACTTATAGGGTGTAGTATCTTTTTGGGGTGTAACCTGAGCCTTGAGGTCGCCGTCTTCCCATGAAATGAGGTTTGGAACGAGGCGGTTTTGATAAAGCTCAAAAATATCAATCTCATCAGTAACCGGACCCTGATCGTCTACATTAGACGAGAGCCAAAATGCCACCCACTCTTTTGGAGTAAAGCCCATCTTTATTCTTGCTTCGAGATAGCCCTTGTTAAAGGTCATCGTTTCCTTTGAGGTGACACCTACAGGTCTTAAGCATTCGCCGTTTCCGGCTCTCGTGTAGTTGAGGTTGAGCGCACCGTTGCTTATGTTAACGTTTGCGGCATCAAAAGTGTTTCTGCTGATTCCGAGGTTTTTATCGCCTCCATACCAATAGTCGGGATTTACATTGGCATTAGCAAAGTCGCCGTCAAACTCCTCATTCCATACAAGCGTTCTGCCCATTTTTTCCTGCGGAATAAGGTCTATGTCGAGGAGACGCTTTTTCATAATAGCGATATCTTTAGTCTTGCCGGCAAAGCCGTCATCATCAAGGTCGCCAAGCCAGCTTGCCTTATCGGCATTATTCTGCATTGAAGCAAGCCTTACAAGGTCGATAACATCAACATCGGTATCGCCGCTTCCGGCATTCATATTAAATCCGTCATAAACAGGATTTTCTATCATTTCAAGTTCCGTTATGGCAGCACCGTTATCGGCAAATACATAGAGCATATTGCCCCTTGTGCCGTCCGCCGCTTTTACGGTGTTGGGCTCAAGCCTTACCGATACCTTGCCGGCTCCCGCTACAGTTCTCTGCCAGATAATATTCTGTGCCTTTGAAAAGTCATTCTCGCTTGCCGTTGCAAATCCTATCTTGGTGGTGCTTGCAACATTAAGATTTATCGAATAAACATTTGCATTGGTCACCTTTGTGAGTGCCTTCGCGCCGTTTGAGAGCGTAACTGTTGGCGCGCTGTAATCGGTAACGGCATCCGACCAACCTGCGTAAAGGATATCGACATCACCAATCTTTACGTTTGCGGGGTTAAACGCGGTTGTGCATTCCTGATTGATATACCAGTTATTGAAAATCTTATTCTGCTTTTCGGGGTCTGCCACAAGAGTAATATCGTCACCGATTTCACCAACACACGGTTCAAGGTAATGGTTATAATCTACATAGAAACTTACTCCGTCATAACGGGTGATGACAAAATCATCAAGATAAATCTTATTATTCCA
>JAZUGP010000072.1:0-6687 GCA_045641225.1 Acutalibacteraceae bacterium | reverse complement strand
ACTATCGATTTAACCAAGGCGCTCTCGAATGCCCATTTGCACATAGCCTTTACCGCCTCGGTCATATATCCTTTTTTGTTATGTTTTTCGCCGAGACCGTAGCCTATTTCAACCTCACCGTTTTTATCGGGTATGTCTTTAAAGTCGGCGGAGCCCACGGCAATGCGGTCGGTCTTTGTGATAATCAGCCAAAATGTGTGCCATACATAGTTTTGTTTGTCATGCAAGGTGATATCCGATTGTGATTTTATTATATCCTTAAAAACACCCGTAATCTCATCTGCATCGTATTTGATATCAAGCTTTTTTTCAAGCGTGTTTATATCCGTATACCAAAGTATGAGTTCATCGGGTTTCAGCGGATAAAGATAAAGTCTTTCAGTTTCAATAATCATTAATCAGTAAAGCTTAAGGTCGAGCCAAAGCTCCTCATAGTATCTGCGTATATCGTCCGGCAAATCGTGATAGTACTGTACCTTAGGCATATCCTCCTCGGCAGGGTAGAGCACCTCGTCCTGATAGAACGAGTAATCCGGATTGTTGATAACTGCGGTGTTAGGCGATGCATAACAGATATATTCGGCGTTTGCAAGAGCAATTTCGGGGTCAAGCAGGAAATTGATATACATTTTTGCCGCATCAATATTCTTTGCGCATTTGGGTATACAGGCCGCATCAACAAAAATATTGGTGCCTTCCTCCGGATAGAAAAAACGCAGAGCATCGTTTATATCGTACATTGTAAAATAGTCGCCCGCGTAATAGGGTCCTATTGCCGCTTCGCCCGTTTCCATTTTACCGTATATTTCGTCCATAACATAGGATTGCAAAACATCTTTACCTTTTTTCAGAAGGTCAAGTGCTTTGTCCCAATCCTTTTTGTTAGTGGAGTTTATATTCTGCCCTAAAATCATCTGAGCGGGCATAAATCCGTCACGCGGGTTGCTGAAATTAAGGGACATATTACGGTATTTTTCATCCCACAGTGTTGTCCATGAGTGCTTGGGGTTGCTTATGAGGTCCGAGTTGTAAATAATACCCACCATGCCTACGTTATACGCCGCGGTGTATACTTCATCCGGATCGTAGAAAAGTCCTTTATATTGGTCGGCAATATATTTATAGTTTGAAAGCTTTTTCGGATTGAGCTTTGCGAGCATATCCTCTCTTATCATACGTTCTATCATATAATCGGAGGGTATTATAACATCATACGAAACACCGCCGCTTTTTATTTGCGAATACATGGTTTCGTTGCTTTCAAATGTGGTGTAGTTAACCTTTATCCCCGTAAGCCTTTCAAACTCACGGTTTACATCAAGCGAGTCATCCGAGCCATCGGAAATATACTCGCCCCAGTTATAAACGTTAAGCACCGTGTTTTTGAGCGAGGTGTCATAATCGCCGCTGTACTTATTCTCGGAGTAGGCATATTCGCAACCGCATACCGAAAGGGTTAAAAGCAGACAAACTGCAACGCAAAGTATCTTTTTAATCATGCACGGCACCCCTCTTTCGGTCGCTCTTATTCTGCAATACATTGTAGAGAATAAGCAGTACAAATACCGCGATAAACACTATGGTGGAAAGCGCGTAAACATCGGGTGTTACGGTTTTCTTGGTCATATTGTATATCACTATCGGCAGGGTTTGATAATGACCGCAGGTGAAATAACTGATAACAAAGTCGTCGAGCGAGAGGGTAAATGCCATAATAAAGCCGGTGAAAATAGCCGTTGAAACAGAGGGAAGTATCACCTTGAAAAACGACTTTACAGGTGTGCATCCGAGGTCCAGCGCCGCTTCGTTTAAGCTGATATCCGTGCCCATAAGACGCGGCAGTACCGAGAGTATAACATAAGGCAGGTTAAAGGTGATATGCGCAATAAGAACGGTGGGGAAGCCGAGACTTTCCTCAAGACCGATAATCTTGCCTATGAAAACAAATAAAAGCATTAGTGAAACACCGGTAACAATATCGGCATTCATCATAGGTATATTTGTTACGCCGGTAACAATCTTTTTGGTAAGCTTTTTGCGCAGTGCCATAATACCTACCGCCGCGGCAGTGCCTATAACAGTTGATATAACCGCGGAAAGCAGGGCAATAACAATGGTATGCTCAAGGGAAGTGAGCATATCGTCGTTGAATATCAGTCCCGCATACCATTCTGCGGAAAAGCCTTCAAATACCCAAACGCTGTTGCCGGAGTTGAAAGAAAAGAAAATCATAACGGCAACGGGCGCATATAAAAAGAGTATCATCAGTCCTACATAGAGTCTTGAAAGTGCTTTTGTCATACAACAACACCTCCGTCTTCTCCGTCAGAAAACCTGTTCATAACAGCAAGGCAGATGAGTATCATTACCATCAGCACGAGCGAAAGGGCAGAGGCCACATTGTAGTAGTCGGGTCCCATATTGAAAAGGTATTCGATGGCATCGCCGATAAGCAGGTTTTTGTTTCCGCCGAGCTTTTGTGATATATAAAAGGTGCTTACTGAAGGCACAAAAACCATTGTTATTCCCGATATAACACCCGGCAGAGAAAGGGGCAGAATAATTCTGCGCAGGCGTGAAAAACCATTTGAGCCAAGGTCGGCGGCTGCGTTTAAAAGAGATTTATCTATCTTGGACATAACCGAATAAATAGGTAAAATCATATAGGGAATAAAATCGTAAACCATACCGAGTATTACGGCACCCGGTGTGTTTATAAGTTGCAGCGGTTTAAGACCCAATGCCGTAAGCAGCGAGTTAATAAGACCGGTGTTTGCAAGTATTGTTATCCACGAATAGGTGCGGATAAGAAAGTTCATCCACATCGGAAGCATAACGATAACAAGTATCATTCGCTGTGAGCTTATTTTCATTTTGGTCATGAAATAAGCCATGGGATAGGATATGAGCAGGGTGATCGCGGTGGCTATGGCGGCATAAACTATCGAAATCAAAAAGGCTTTTTTATATCGCGCTATTTGATAAATATTGGAAAGCGTGAAAGCACCGTTTGAATCGGTAAAAGCAAAATACGCCATTATAACGAGCGGAACAACAATGAATATCGCCGCCCACACAAGATAGGGAGCCGCAACCAATCTGCTTCCGAAAGATTTTCTGTTCACGGCTATTCTTCCTCCTCAACATCGGAAAGGTGGTCCATTTCCTCACTGTAAGAACTGTAATCGCCGTAAAGTCCCGAATATTCGGATTTCTTCATTATATGTATAGCGTCCGGCTCAATGATAAGACCCACCTTTTCGCCTGCTGAGTGCTTGTCGGTAGTCTGTATCATCCACTTAAAGCCGCCGATATCAACAATTATCTCATAGTGAACTCCGAGAAATGCAACCGAGGTAACAACGCCGCGAAGCTTACCGTTTTCCTCGGAAACTATGTCAACGTCCTCAGGTCTTACAACAACGTCAACATCCTCATTTTCGGCAAAGCCCTTATCAAGGCAGTCAAACACCGCCCCTGAAAAGCTTACCACATAGTCTTTTTGCATAACACCGTCAAGAATATTCGATTCGCCTATAAAATCGGCAACAAAGGCGTTTTTAGGCTCGTTATAAATATCCTGCGGTGTGCCTATCTGTTGAATGTGACCTTTGTCCATAACAACCACTCTGTCCGACATAGTGAGGGCTTCCTCTTGATCGTGGGTTACGAAAACAAAGGTGATTCCGAGCTCACGCTGAATGTTGCGAAGCTCCTTTTGCATATCCTTGCGAAGCTTAAGATCAAGTGCGGCAAGCGGCTCATCAAGGAGCAAAACCTTTGGTTTTACCGCAAGAGCGCGTGCTATGGCAACCCGTTGCTGTTGACCGCCCGAAAGGGTATCAATATGTCTTTTTTCAAAGCCCTCGAGGTTTACGAGCCTGAGCATATTTGAAACCTGTGCTTTGATTTCCTTCTCCTTCATTTTTTTTACGCGCAGACCGAAAGCAACGTTTTCATAAACGTTAAGGTGCGGGAACAGTGCGTAACGCTGAAATATGGTGTTTACCTTGCGCTTGTAAGCCGGAACACCGTTCAGCTTTTTGTCCTCAAAAAAAACAGTGCCTTCATCCGGATTTATAAAGCCTGCGATAATACGAAGAGTTGTTGTTTTACCGCAACCCGATGGGCCAAGCAGAGTTATAAACTCCTTATCCTCAATGGCGAGGTTAAGTCCGTCGAGCACCTTTTCACCGTCAAAAGACACATTCACGTTCTCAAGGTTTAAAATATTCTTTTTTTCCATTTAAGCATCCCCCTTTGTCCACACTAAGTGTCGACAGCAGTAAAATCTACGTTTACCCTGCGCGATACCCCGACCGCCGTAACGGCACACCCGACAAAAGGACTTTCAGTTTATTAAATAAACTATGGTGTACATTCGTGCAAATCGTTTTTTCTACACAGATGCGTTAAATACAAGCATATTAAATTGTAATACATCTTGCTAATGCAATAATATAAAGCAAAAGATACTATTTGTCAAGTAAAATTTGCAAAAAATGACGGCATTTTCGCGTTGAAAACACCGTCATTTATGTAAATCTCTGTTTTCCTTTAAAATACTCCCGAATGCTCGCTTTTCCTCAAAAAAACTTTTTTGGTTTTCTACTTTTTCATAGAGGCTTTCGAGAGGGGATTTGAGTCTATCGCATTTTTAATTTGGTTGTCTGAAACATGTGTATATATCTGTGTTGTTCCCAAGTTTGCGTGGCCTAAAATATCCTTAAGCACCCTTATATCAACATCGCCATGTTGATACATAAGAGTTGCCGCAGTGTGGCGCAGCTTGTGGGTTGAAAAGCCCTGACCGCCGAGTCCTGCCTTTTCAAGATATGTTTTAACAATATGTTGAACCGTTTTGTTGCTTATTCTTTTTTTGTTTCGGCTGATAAAAAGCGCGTTGCGGTCGGAAAATACTATATAGTTATTGGGACGCACCTTCATATATTCCTCTATAGCGGATTTGCAGGCATCGTTAAGGTAAACAACCCGTTCCTTGTTGCCTTTCCCGAGCAACCGCATTGTGCCGTCGGAACGGATATCCGAAATGTTAAGTCCGCAAAGCTCCGAAAGACGCATACCGCAGTTTAAAAAAAGGGTGAGGATACAGTAATCACGCTCCTTATTCGGACCGTCTACAGAATTAAGAAGTTCAAGTGAGTTTTCAAGGGTAAGATACTTTGGCAAGGCCTGTTTCACCTTAGGGGAATCGAGCAACTCGGCTGGGTTGGTTTCAAGCAGATGTGTTTGAGATGAAAGATATTTGAAAAATATGCGCAGGGTAGAGGTTTTCCGCGCTCTTGTAGCAGCATTGTTTCCGCGCTCATCCTTGCAAAAAACAATAAATGCATACAGGTCGGAAATAGTCACTGTTGATAAAATCGCCACATCTATCGATTCAATGGATATATTCTCAAAGGGCGTATTCTTATCAACCTTTCCGCGAATAAGCAGAAGATACCTGAAAAATGTTTGAAGGTCAAGATAGTATTCATCCACCGAACGGGAGGATTTGCCCTTTATCGTTTCGTTATAGGTCAAAAAATCGCGCAGTACCGGCGGTGCGGATAAAAGTATCTCATGTTTCACGGCTTAACCTCCCTTTGCTCTTTACTATATTTTATCATCACACACATTATTTTTCAAGATTGCATTTATTTTATCTTTATTAACTTGTGAGTTTGGTGTATAATAAGGTCGAAAAAACATAATAAGGAGGGCATATGGAAGCTTCAAACGGTTTATCCGTAAAACAAAAGCGGATACTTACGGTCTTTTTGCTTGTACTTACCGCCGGCTTTATCGCTTTAATATGTGTTTATGTGGGGATGCCGCTTATAAGATTTGTTTCAAAGCCTCAAAAGTTCAGGGATTTTGTTGATTCTCGTGGCGTATTGGGAAGACTCGCCTTTATAGGAATGATAATTTTTCAGGTGGTTATTGCCGTTTTGCCGGGCGAACCGTTTGAGATAGGCGGGGGATATGCTTTTGGGTTTATTGAGGGCTCGGTGCTTTGTGTTATCGGCACATTGATAGGAAGTATTATTATTTTTTTACTTGTAAGGTCAATAGGTGTGAGTATAGTTGAAATATTTTATCCTGTGGAAAAAATACGCTCGCTTAAGTTTTTAAAGAACACAAAACGGCTCAATTTTCTTACCTTTTTACTGCTGTTTATTCCGGGCACTCCCAAAGACCTGATAAGCTATTTTATAGGGCTTACGGATATAGATATAAGGTTTTACATATTCTGTGTTGCGGTGGCGCGTGTGCCGAGTATCATAACCTCGGCTGCCGGCGGCAGCGCTTTAGGAGAGAAAAAATACGTATTTGCCGTTATCGTTTTTTCAATAACGGCGGTTATAAGCCTTATAGGTGTCGGTATTTATAATCTTATTTGCCGGTATCATAATAAAAACAATAAATAAAAAAGGCGGTGCTCATCGTAAAAATGAGCACCGCTTATCAATATTCAAAGAAATTATCTTTCTCTTTTCTTAAAACCTTTGCGATCGTGAGAGCTTCTGTTGTGACGGGGGGCATTGTCCTCATCGGCACCTTCTTCAACAACGGCGCCGTTCACCTCAACAAGAGCATCTCTGCGCGAGAGGTTAATTCTGCCCTGATCGTCGATCTCGGTAACCTTAACAAGTCGGAGGCCAAGCGGTCTTAGGAAGACAAATG
>JAZUGP010000071.1:0-5695 GCA_045641225.1 Acutalibacteraceae bacterium | reverse complement strand
CGATCCGACTTCAAGTTTCTCTCGAAACTTGTCGTTTTTTTAACGATGTGTTCCGCTTCGCGAACCGTGATGCTCCCTTCGCGCGTGATGTTCGCCTGCGGCGAGTGATGTGCCTGCGGGCGTATTAAGAAACGGATATTATATCGTGCAAAATACACGGCAATACGTCAAAGGTCCTGTAAAATATTGATTTTGAGGAAATAATATGATATCATTAGTGTGTTATATTATATGTACCTTTTGCTTTATTAGTTACGATATCAACCCGATCGGACTGCCCTGTTATAAAATTCAGGGGAAATTTTAGGAGGTAATTAGATTGAAACTAAAATTTAAAAAAGCGTTAAGCATATTGTTATTATGCGTATTTATGGTTACTACAACCATGATTCAGGTTTCTGCGAACAGCAATGGCGCTGTCGAAAATCAGACGGAAAAAGTTACTTACGGGCAAGCGGAAACCGAAGATATGGAGATTCTCGGAGACTATTACAAGCAATACGCAGTTACTCTGTATAATGAGAAGCTTTTAAAATCCCCTGACGACAGCATCGCTTTTAACGTTGACACGGAAAGCCGGTCGCTGATAATAAGCGGTACAAATGACAAACTGCTTGGCACCAAAATCAGCATCGACAAGGAGTTTAATTTTGACGGCAAACCGGTCGGAAGATTCAGCATTGATGCATCTGCTGAAGCAGGTCAGAATGTTGAAATTGGTTTTTATCTGGATGACAGTAATACACCGTTCTTTACTGCCGAGTTAGTAAAGCAGCAGGAAAAGGACGTCTGGACATTCTCCAAGGATATTTCCAAGGATGTGATGGACCGGAATATCCAAGGCAAACACCGTTTAAGTTTTGCGCTTCTTTCATCTTCCGAAAATAAAAGTACCGCTTTTTCAATTAAGAGTTTTGAATTTGCAGAAAGTTCTGTTCCTGTAATTTATCTTGAAATTGATGAATCTAAGGGAACTATAGCAGATATGAACTCCGATCCCAAGCACAAAACAGAATGCTATGGCGATATGACCATCAAAGTTCCGGACGACTTTAAATCTGAATATACCGGTGAGAGTGTAACCGGCGGAACCTATGAAATGGAATACATCAGGGGCAGAGGCAATTCAACCTGGTATGATGATAAAAAACCGTATAAACTTAAGTTGAACAAAAAATCCGACCTGCTGGGAATGGGTGCGAACAAGCATTGGGTTTTGCTGGCAAATGCTTTGGACGACAGTATGCTCAGAAACAAAATCACCTATTGGTTGGGCGACGAATTGGGAATGCCGTATACACCGCAGAGCGAGCCGGTTGATGTGGTTATGAACGGTGAATATCTGGGAAGTTATATGCTCACCGAACATGTCAGAATCGGCAAAAGCCGTGTAAATATTGATGATCTGGAAGATACCGATTACACGGAAGAGCCGGAAATAACAGGCGGTTACCTGCTGTCAAGATCTCCGCGTCATGACGGAAACGAACAACAGGTTTTTAAAACAGAAAGAAAATCCGAATTCCTGATAGAAAGCCCCGAATTTGATAAAAATTTCAACGAGGCTCAATATAACTATATCAAAAATTATGTTCAGACCTTGGAAAACGCTATATATTCCGAAGGGTTTAAGATAGACGGTCAGTCATACCGCGATCTGATGGATATTAATTCTACCGTATTGTATTACTGGGTGCAGGAATTCTCCATGAACTGGGATGGATTTAATCAATCAAGTGTATTTCTTTACAAGCCCCGAGGCGACAAGCTGTATTGGGGACCGTTGTGGGATTTCGATTTTTCTGCTTGGGGATCGACAGAATTTACATCACCTCGTTATAAAGGCTGGATACAGAACGGTTACGGAAATTGGAACGGAAGACTGTTTGAAGACCCTGATTTTGTTGCGGACATCAAGGCTGCGTGGCCGCTGGTTAAAGAAAAAATCGAACAAATTATCAAGACGGACGGTCAGTTGGATTTGTATGCGGAAAGGTTGAATATTTCAGCAAGATACAACTACGAGAAATGGACATATAATTCGGCTCAACAGCTTGAGTCTGTGACTTACGATAGTGAGATAGAAAGACTGAGGGACTGGATAAGCGGCCGCCTTGAATGGGTAGAAAACAATTTATACAGCATAGAGCCCCAGAAGACAACAGTAACATTCCTCGATAAGAACGGCAGTATTGTGGATGAATATGAAGCATTTGTCGGAAGTGAATTAAAGTTTCCCGCTGTTCCTCAAGTCAAGGGATATGTGTTTGAAGGCTGGCAGTACAGCTTTGAAATCGATCCGAATGAGTATGCACGGAAAATGTGTTACGATACATTTGACGAACTGAAAGAGAGTTACAAAACCATCTTCGAGCCTGACGAAATAGAAGAAGTGATCGCCGACATACTTGCCTCGCTTAAGGGAACCGAAATAATTACCGACGAAGGTGAGGTAATTAAAAACATGGTCCTGACGGCAAAATATCTGAAAGAATCCGAGATTAAGCAGGTTGAGAATATTTATTTCAGCCGTGATAAGTACTATGGCATAAACTATGCTGACTATGCGGACGCTTTTGAAATAGGCGCAACGGTAACACCGTTTGATGCGACATTTCCGGAGATAAAGTGGAGTTCCAGCAATGAGAATGTAGTATTGGTTACCCCCTTCGGCTGGGCAGTCATTATGGGTGCGGGTGATGCTGTTATAACGGCGACCACGAGGAATGGTGTGAGTCGCTCGGCAAATGTGCATATATACAGCGAACAGGAGTATGAAGAGCTTGGTTGTCCGAGAATTGAGTATGGCAACGTGGAGAGTAATAAATCAATGACGGTAGGGCAGTATGCCCAACTGAAAGTGGAATACGTCCGTGACGAAGGTATTTGCAACAACAGTCCCGAATTCACCTCTTTAAATCCCGATATTGTTGAACTGGGAAATAACGGAGTGATTCATGCGCTGAAAGAAGGAACTGCCGTAATAATTTGCCTTAGCGATGCGGGGACATCGCAATGTACCGTAACTGTATGCGCTAAGGATGATGCGGAAGATGAATCCGGTGATAAACCGCAAGGCGAAAACAAGGATAATCCTACTTCCCCGCAAACCGGAAATACAAATACACTATTGCTTTGGATCGCGCTCAGCATATTGTCGCTTACGGAAATGGCGGTATGTATAATTACGATGCGTAAAAAAGCAAAGCAATAAAGGATAATAATCACGGTGTTGTATTCACGCAGACCGATAATAGTATTTTTTAATGAAATACATTCTATTACATCGGTAAATGTTGAAATTATATTTTTTATACATAATTTTATCAGTATTTTCAATAAAAGTTCTTTACAAATACTTACAATTATGGTATCATAGAGTAAGGTAAATATGTTCCTTTAAATTCGGTACTGTGATGCCGGCAAGGTAAACAAATAAGTGTTGTTTTTCGGCCGCAGTATGTTTATACCGCGGCTTTTTATTATGCTTTTTCGGGGTGATATAATGCTTGAATATAAATCCACCTTGCTCGATTCCTCCGCGGTTTTCAGAGCACTTAAAAGAATATCGCACGAAATCCTCGAAAAAAACGGCGGCTGTGATAACCTTTGCATAATCGGAGTTAAGCGCAGGGGCGTTTCACTTGCCGAAATCATCGCACAGAATATTTATGAAATCGAGGGTGAAAAAATACCGCTCGGTACACTTGATATAACATTCTACCGCGATGACCTCACCCCCACCGCAAACGAGCCCGTGCTTCACGAGGCGCAGATACCGTTTGATGTGTCGGGTAAAACGGTCGTGCTGGTGGACGATGTGCTCTTCACCGGCAGAACAGCCCGCGCCGCTATGGAGGGTGTTATGGCGCATGGCAGACCCGCCGCAATCCAGCTTGCCGTTTTGGTGGACAGAGGTCACCGAGAGTTGCCCATAAGGGGCGACTATGTGGGCAAAAACGTGCCCACCTCAAAAAATGAGCATATATCAGTTAAAATACCGCCGTTTGAGGATAAAATTGCGGTTGAGATTTACGGTTAATTCGGAAATATCCGTTTTAATATAAATTATGGGACAATGAATATGGAGGAAAAAACTTATGAAAATGATCTACAACGTAGAGGACAAGCCTAAGTTCGGTCAGGTTCTTGTCTTTGCATTCCAGCAACTGCTTGCCATTATGGCGGCAACCATCGCGGTGCCTATGATTATCGGCAACGATATGAGCATCGCCGCGGCACTTTTCGGTGCAGGTATAGGCACATTTGTTTATGTACTCTTCACAAAAGCAAAAAGCCCTGTATTTTTAGGTTCTTCATTTGCCTTTTTAGGCTCTATGGGAGCGGCGTTTGCCGGTGCGGCTTCCGCTCAGGCAGGCTTTGCCGGTCTTATCCTCGGTGCAGTTCTCGCAGGTTTTGTGTATGTGATAATTGCTTTTCTCGTTAAGGTGGCAGGCGTTAAATGGCTCAACAAGCTTATGCCCCCCGTTGTTATAGGACCCACCGTTGCGATTATCGGTTTGTCACTCGCAGGCAATGCAATAGGCGACCTTCAAAAAGCAAACATTGAAGGCGGTTCAACCCTTATTGCAATTCTCTGCGGTATTGTTACACTGTTAACCGTAACCCTTTGCTCTACCTACGGCAAGAAAATGTCACGTCTTATTCCTTTCATTATAGGCATACTCGCAGGCTTTGCGGTGGCCGCAATATTCACCGGTATCGGTTATGCTACCGACACCGATGCTCTCAAGATAGCCGATTTCAGCAAGCTTACCGCCCTTGCCGCTGACGGTATTACTGTTAAAACCTTTATCTCTGTTCCCGAGTTCACATTTGTTAAAGCACTTAAGGGTGTTAAGGAAATCGACGGTGCTTACATAGCCTCTATCGCAGTGGCTTATATCCCTGTAGCACTTGTTGTTTTCGCCGAGCATGTTGCCGACCACAAAAACATCTCTTCAATAATCGAGCGCGACCTTCTTGATAAGCCCGGTCTTCACAGAACACTCCTCGGTGACGGTGTAGGCTCAATGGTAGGTGCTTTCTTCGGCGGTTGCCCCAACACCACCTACGGCGAGTCGATTGCCTGCGTTGCCATCACAAGAAACGCATCGGTTGTAACCATTATCACAACCGCGGCATTTGCCATTATTATTTCGTTCCTCTCACCGGTTATCGCCTTCTTAAGCTCGATACCCTCTTGTGTTATGGGCGGTGTTTGCATGGCGCTCTACGGCTTTATAGCAGTATCCGGTCTTAAAATGCTCCAGCCGGTTGACCTTAACAGCAACCGTAACCTTTTCGTTGCCTCTGCAATACTTATTTCGGGTATCGGCGGTCTCGCACTCAACTTCGGTAAAGTTACAATAACCTCCATCGCAACCGCACTTATCCTCGGTATCATTGTTAATACCATTCTTTCGGGCGAAAAAGCTCCCGAGGAAAATAAGTAATAAATATTAAACGGATAAACCATAAACGGGCGCATATCTTAGGATATGCGCCCTGTGTTTTGCAAAGAGTATAAACATATATGATTTTTAACTTTATTTCTTGACAACTGAGCCTTATTTTTATATAATGGTTTAGCAACATATATGGAGACGTATCGAAGTGGTCATAACGGACATGACTCGAAATCATGATGCCCCTTGAGGGACGAGGGTTCGAATCCCTCCGTCTCCGCCAAAAA
>JAZUGP010000070.1:0-9521 GCA_045641225.1 Acutalibacteraceae bacterium | reverse complement strand
CGTGGAACGATATGTGCACTCCGTGCGTGATGTTTGACTTTGTCAAGTGATGTGCCTGCGGGCGTGGGTGGAACACATCACATCACTTTGCGATTTTGTCGCAAAACATCACTATGCCGTAAGACATAACATCACTTGCCCGATAGGGCAAACATCACTTCTTCGAAATGTAGATTTTGTACGGAAAAATCCGATGCTCGTTATGGGTGTGGACAAATTCGGATCTGTCAAGTTGAAAAACTAACCCGCCGAAAGAGATTTTTTTCTCTTTCGGCGGGTTTTACTTTGTAAAAAACATCCTTACGGGATGTCAGCATTTGCCGGAGCAGGCCGTTTTCTTATTTTGGGACGATGTGGGATTGCGTTATATTTTGCTTTTACACAGTGCAAACTGTTTGCTGAATAAAATACTTATCCTCTGCCCATTTTTCGGGATTGTTTTCGATATATTGCCAAATTCGCAAATAATCCTCTTCATCACGGATAACGTGGTGATAAAAGGAACGCTGAAAAATCGGTTTGCCGATGGTTTTTGTCACCATTATTTTGAACGATTTAATTTTTTGTGAAACGGTAGGGGGCGATGCCCACATCGCCCCGTTTTCATTTTTAACGATCAAATGAACATGATTCGGCATAATAACGTATTTGTCAATGCCCGGCATCGATTTCATGAATTTTGCAACCACCGTACCGTATTTTGTCGGGACGATGAGGGCATCGGCCCCTACGATATCGCATAATAAATTTTGCTTGTTTACCGTACAAATCGTTATAAAATAATATCCGTTTTGCGAGTAATTATATTCTTTTAATCGATTCTGCTTTCTCGTTTTAACGTTGTCGGTATCGCGCATATTTAAAAATCAAAAAACATCTGTCAGGTTTTGCAGAACTTCATAACGAGTGCGTGAGGCAAAAGCTTTGCCACCACTCTGTAAAGCTTATAGAAAAAGCGGTTTGTGTAAACACCCTTTCGCTTTTTTGATGCGATTATCGACTTATGCGCTATGCGGCTGACACTCACCCTCGGCAGTCGGTCAAATGCCGCCGATGAGCCTTTGCTTATATTGGCAACGGGCAAAAACTCGGTGTCCATAGGTCCGGGGCACACCGCAAGCACGTTTATACTCCGCTTTTTAAGCTCTTCCCTCATACACCTTGAAAGGCTCATAACGTATGCCTTTGTGGAGGAATAAACCGCCATTCGCACATTAGGTGCAAATGAGGCTATGGAACAGGTGTTTATTATTTCGGAGCCGTCAGGCATAAACGGGAGTGTTACCGCCGTCATCACAGTGAGTGCCTCACAGTTGAGCCTTACCATGGCGGCATTATCCGAGGTGCTTATTTTGTCAAAATCCCCGAGCTTGCCGAAGCCCGCGTTATTGACAAGAAGTGCCACCCTGCCGTTATTTTCCGAAAGCAGATTTTGGTATTCATCGATTTTTCCGTTATCGGTGATATCCATACAAACTACACGGATTTTATCGCCAAGCTCATTTTTAAGCTCTTGGAGACGCTGTTCTCTCCTCGCGATAATCCAGATCTCATCGAGCTCGGGATAATCCTTTATCACAGTGCGTGCAAACTCCGCACCGAGTCCCGAGGAAGCACCCGTTATAACCGCGATATTCATAAAATCACACCTTTCTGTAATAATTATACCTGACCTGCTGTTTTTTGCAAGAAAAAACTTGACAAAGGTATCTTTTGGTGATAGAATAGTCAAGCCGCATATTGTGGGCTTGTTAAGTTGCGCTCATAAACGCACGCCCTCCGTAGCGAGACTGTTAAATATCAGGTAGGTGTAAAAGAATGTACGCAGTAATCGAAACAGGCGGAAAGCAGTACCGTGTAACCAACGGTGACGTTATTTATGTTGAAAAGCTCAACGCCGAGGCTGACGAGGAAGTAACCTTTGATAAGGTTATCGCCGTAAGCAACAGAACCTTAAAGGTTGGCAAGCCCTATGTTAAGGATGCTTTCGTTAAGGGTACCGTTATTAAAAACGGCAAGGGCAAGAAGATAAATGTCTTCACTTACAAGCCCAAGAAGAGCTGCTCACGCCGTAAAGGTCACAGACAGCCCTATACCAAGGTACAGATTACCGAAATCGGTTAATTTTATGACCACGGTAAAGTTTTTTCTTGAAAACAACAAGGTTTCGGGTTTCGAAACCGGCGGTCACAGCAGTTTTGACTGTGACGATGAGGAAGGCAAAACGGTCTGTGCGGCAATATCGTCCGCTTGCTATATGGCGGCAAATACCGTTACCGAAATTATCGGTGACAGCGCCTGTGCGGATATTCGTGACGGATATATGAGATTCACCGTAAACTCCCCCTGCGATAAAACAGCGGCGGTGTTAAGCGGGCTTAAGCTTCATATAGAACAGCTTTCCGAACAGTACTCAAACAGAGTAAGAATTATTACGGAGGTGTGAAAGCATTATGCTTAAGATAAACATTCAACTCTTCGCGCATAAAAAAGGTATGGGTTCTACCAAGAACGGCAGAGACAGCGAATCAAAGCGTCTCGGTGTTAAACGCGGTGACGGTCAATTCGTTCTCGCAGGCAACATTCTCGTTCGTCAGAGAGGAACGCATATCCATGCCGGCAACAATGTCGGCCGCGGTTCAGATGATACCTTGTTCGCCCTCATTGACGGTAAGGTTAAGTTTGAGCGTGTGGGTAAGGACCGTAAACAGGTAAGTATCTACGCGGTTGAGCAGTAAGTTTTAAACGATTGCGGGCGAGTTATCGCCCGCTTTTTTTAAAATACGAGGTTTTATTGATGTTTGTAGATATTGCAAAAATTCATTTAAAGGCGGGAAACGGCGGCAACGGTGCGGTTTCTTTTCACCGAGAAAAGTATGTTGCCGCAGGCGGACCGGACGGCGGTGACGGAGGCAAGGGCGGCGACATAATAATGCAGGCGGACGATAACCTCTCCACCCTTGCGGATTTTCGCTATAAGAGAAAATACTCGGCACAGGCCGGCGAAAACGGTAAAGCCGGTCGCGGCTCGGGGAAAAAGGCTCCCGACCTTATAATAAATGTTCCGCGAGGCACACTTGTAAAGGACGCCGAAAGCGGCAGAATAATCGCCGATATTTCGGATGACGGTCCCGTGGTTATCGCAAAGGGCGGCAACGGCGGTTGGGGCAACGTGCACTTTGCCACTGCCACACGGCAGGTGCCGAGATTTGCCAAAAACGGCAATCCCGGTGAGGAGCTTGACGTTACTCTTGAATTAAAGCTGCTTGCCGATGTGGGACTTATAGGATTTCCGAATGTAGGAAAGTCCACCCTTATATCGGTGGTGAGTGAGGCAAAGCCCAAAATTGCCAACTACCATTTCACCACCCTCACCCCAGTTTTGGGCGTGGTTAGAATGGGCGAGGGCAGCTCTTTCGTTATGGCGGATATACCCGGTCTTATCGAGGGCGCCGGCGAGGGTGTGGGGCTCGGTCATGAGTTTCTGCGCCATGTTGAGCGTTGTAGAATACTTCTCCATGTGATAGATGTTTCGGGCAGTGAGGGCAGAGACCCCATTGACGATTTCAACAAAATAAACCGTGAGCTTGAGATTTTCAGCGCAGAGCTTAAGGACCGTCCGCAGATAATAGTGGGCAACAAATGTGACCTTACCGATGACGGTAAGGTGGCAGAGCTTAAAGCCTACTTTGAAAGCAAGGGGTACCGCTTCTTCCCCGTTATGGCGGCGATAGCAGAGGGCACGGGCGAGCTTATAAACTTTGTTGCGTCCGAGCTTCAAAAGCTGCCCGAAATCAAACGGTACGAGCCTGAGCCCAAGCCCGCCGAGGACTTTGCAAAAGCAAAGCGCGGCTTTAATGTGAGGGTTTGTGACGGTGTGTTCTTTGTTGAGGACGCTCCGTGGTTGCTGGATGTTATGAACACCGTTGACCCCGATGACTACGAAAGCTTGCAGTATTTTGAGCGTGTTCTGCGTCAGAGCGGTATAATAGACGCCTTGCGCGAAAAGGGCGTAAAAGAAGGCGACACGGTAAGTGTTTACGATATTGAGTTTGATTATGTTCCTTAAGTTTCGGCGGTGATTTGGTTGGACAGTATTAAAAATTTAAGCCCGTCGGTGCTCGCTTTTGTGGGTGACGGGGTTTACGGTCTGCTTGTAAGGGAGATGCTCGCTAAGGTTAACCGACCGTCGGGCGAGCTGCACAGATTATCGGTAGAGCTTGTAAACGCAAACGCGCAGGCAGATGCATTTAAAGTAATTGAAAACGCCCTGAGTGATGAGGAGCTTTCGGTGTTTAAACGCGGCAGAAATTTCCACACGGGGAATGTGCCTAAAAGCTCAGACGCACCAAGCTATCACACCGCAACGGGGCTTGAATGTCTTTTCGGATTTTTATATCTTCAAAAGCGGTATGAAAGAATGTACGAGTTATTCGGAAAAATAACAGACGGGAAGTGCTTTTAAACACTTCCCGTCATTATTTATGCTTTTTTGCACATCATAAGACCGTGAGGTGCAATATGAAAAGCAATACAAAAAAGCTTGTTGCCGATGCCGTTTTATGTGCGCTCGGCAGTTTTATATGTGCGGTAGCGATAACCGTTTTCATAAAACCCAATATGCTCTCCCCCGGCGGAATTACCGGCATTTCGGTTCTTATAAATCATTTTACCGGTATTTCCACAGGCAGTATATTGCTTATAATAAATATCCCCATAATAATAGCGGGATATCTTGTGCTCGGATTTAAACTAATCGCTAAAAGCGGAGTTGTTACACTTATGCTTTCGCTTTCGCTTGACCTTGCGGAAGCCGTACTGCCACAGCATAAAACCGACCTTTTTATCGCCTGTATTTTCGGCGGTATGCTTATGGGTCTCGGACTCGGGATTGTTTTTTTGCGCGGTGCCACAACCGGCGGCACCGATATACTCGCAAAAATAGCAAGCGCCAAGCTCGGCGGTATCAGTATAGGCAGAAGCATACTGATAATAGATGCAGCCGTGATAGCAATAAGCGCCGCGGTTTATAAGAATATCGACAGCGCGCTCTATTCCGCCGTGTCGCTTTTTGTATCCTCAAAAACAATAGACCTTATTCTCTGCGGTGCCGACAGCGCAAAAACAGTATTTATTTTTACCCGCCTGCCCGATTTTGTTTGCGGCAGGGTAACAAAAGAGCTTGGCAGAGGAATAACAAAAATAGCCGCCAAAGGCGGCTATTCGGGTAACGACAATGTATTGCTTTTCTGCACGGTAAGGAGAAGTGAGCTCCACTCACTTTTAAGACTTGTATCGGAGTGTGATAAAGAAGCGTTTACGGTAGTATCCGATGCAAGCGAGGTTATAGGAAAAGGGTTTAAGTATCTGAACTGATTATCAGTTTGTTTTCATCGCCATAATGGTGATATCGTCAAACTGCTCGGCGCCGTCCACAAAATCATCAATGTCCTTTTTGATGATTTCGATAAGCTCGCCCGCGTCCTTGCCCGTGTGTTCCTCAAGACAGTCGAGCAGGCGATCGTTTCCATAAAGCTCATTTTGGGCATTGGTTGCCTCGGTAACGCCGTCTGTATAAAAGAACATCTCATCGCCGGCCTCAAGCTGAAGCTCCTCTTCCTTGTACTTAAAGCCATCCATTCCGGCAAGTACAAAGCCGTTTCTCTGAGGGATAAAGTGGGGCTTTTTGCCGCTGTGAAGCAGTACCGGAGGATTATGTCCCGCATTTACAAAAGTGAGCTTTCGGCTCTCGGTATCATAAACACCTGCCCAGCAGGTAACGAAGAGTCCCGCATCGTTGTTTTCACAAAGCTGTGCGTTTGCGTTCATCATTGCCTTTTCGGGAGATATGCCGAGCTGAAGCTGGTTTTTGATAACCGTTTTTGAAATGGTCATAAACAGCGCCGCACCTACGCCCTTGCCGGAAACATCGGCAATAACCACACCGACATGAGTATTATCTATAACAAAGTAATCGTAGAAATCGCCGCCAACCTCTTTTGCGGGATAGTAGACCGCCTGAAGCTCGATATCCTCATGATCGGGAAATGCCGGAAAAAGGCACGGAAGCATACTTGTTTGTATTTTTGTGGCGAGGTTAAGCTCGGTTTCGATGCGGGAGGCCTTACCGGTGGTTTCCGACTGCATCTCTATCATGTCTTTTCCGCGGCCTGCAACATATCTGCAGCTTACCGAAAGTGAAAGGAATATAAGACATCTCGGGGCAAACTCGTTTATAAGCAGACTTTTAACATAATCAAACCGGTCAAAATCTATGTGAGAAAGCAAAGCGTCACGAATAGTCTCACCGGGTTTCACCTCTATCACCGCGCCCTCGGGAAGCTTTACCATATTCATATTCACTATTCCGTTATAAGCGCAGAAAACACAGGCGCCTGCAAAAACGATCGCTGAAAAATACGCCACCCACTTGGTGTATTTCTCATCAAAATATCTTGTGCTCACTATTACCGGAAAAACCATAACAAGTGTTACATTATGACCGAGTGTTGCCGCAAGAATGGCACACACAAGGATAAGGTCTACCATAAGCGGTATTTTAAGCCACTTTTTCACACCAACATAAATCGTGTTTATAACAGTTATCGGCACTTCAACTATTCCCGCAGCCAGCACCGCATAACGCATCACGGATTTATCAGCGGTGAACACCCCGATCTCGTTAAGCAATAAGCATAACAGCATAACAGCAAAAACAATCATCATGGTTGTGCCCACCATTACATTGGCGGTTATTTCATTTGCCAGCATACAGTCACCGCGGGCAAGTGCCTCGTTTACGGCATCCTTCATTCGCGCGCGCGCGCTTTTAGATGTAGGCATAAAAAAATCCTCCGTTTAAGTTTTATTCATAATACCATATTTGCACGGATAAACAACAAAATAATGCCTTGGGCTGCCTTTATATTTTCTCAAAAACCATTGTGGCCTGAATACGGTCACCGCCCATAAGACCTTTGCTTCCGCCGTTTGAGGTGGTAATGGTATGCAAACGGTAGCCCTTGCTTGCCTGCTCGTTGATACACTTTTCAAGCTCGGTAAGATTACCTGAGCCGGTACCTATGAATTTTTCTTTGAGTGTTACCTGCAAAACAACATACTGCAAACTGTTATTGCCGGAAGCGGCTGAAAAAGTTGAACGATCCATAATATAAAACCTCTTTAATAATAATTACCTTTATCGGCTACAGAAATGATACCACGATAAAAATACAATGTCAATAAAGTTTCTGCGGACATATCCTGATATAAGCATTCAAAATCCTTTAAAAAAAGTATTTTCTTTCATTTTATAAGGCATATTTTAAAAAAATTAACAAATAATACTTTGGCAAACGAATTTTTGTTTTTGGAGATGTAATAAAAAATGAAAGCCACGGGAATTGTAAGACGAATTGATGATTTGGGCAGAGTTGTCATACCAAAGGAAATACGCCGCGTTATGCGTATCCGCGAGGGCGACCCGTTACAGATGACACTGACAAACGCCGAGATTTTCACAGTTTCAATCGTCAAATTGGCCAAAAGAAAAGGATGGCAATAATACATAACGCCAAACTTATATGAGTATTAGAGAGGGTAGAAAAAATGCCCAAAAAGTGCCGCAAAGCCAGTAACCATAATGCTTTGCGGCACTTTTTATCAATGTCAATGCTATCAGTAGAGGTAAAATGGCATTTTTCAAAACAAAATTGACATTTTTCAAAACATTTTCGCAAAATTCAAAAATTTCGTTTTGAAAAATTAAAAAACTGTTTTGAAAAACTTGACAAGTGTTTTGAAAATTATTATCATTTGTTTAGATAATCAAAGGAGAATGGCTATGAATGAGATAGATAATGGCGAAGAACAGGAGAAAATCCGTGACGAACTTCGTACTACCTACCGTGCGGCATTCGGTGATTTGAGCCGAGATAAACTTGATTTGTTCCTTGCAAAAATAAGATTGGCAAAACCACAACTTTCAAATCAGCCAGAAAGCAGAATTTTGCATCTTCAAGGAATTACCGAGAAAGAAAAACCAACAGTTGCAGGACTGATGCTTGTCGGCGACTATCCGCAGGCATTCTTTCCTCAACTCGGCATTACCGCTATGGTTGTGGACGGTTACGAAATCGGAACGGTCGGTTCATCGGGCGAACGGTTTATTGATAATAAGCGTTTTGATGGCACCATTCCCGAAATGCTTGAGGGTGCTATGAATTTTGTCAGACGCAACATAAAAACCGCTGTCATTATAGATGAAAACGGAAAGCGTGCGGACAAACCGGAATATCCTCTTGTCGCCGTGCGTGAACTTATCCTCAATGCACTGATTCACCGTGATTACAGTGTGCATACCGAGGATTCGCCTATACGGGTGATTATCTACCGTGACCGGCTTGTTGTGGAAAACCCGGGCGGACTTTACGGAAGACTTACGCTGAACGATTTGGGCAAGGTGCCCGGCGACACCCGAAATCCGTTCATTGCAAATAATCTTGAAGTGATGATAGATACCGAAAATCGCTTTTCCGGTATACCGACAATTCGTGAGGAAATGAAAAATGCTATGCTTCCACCGCCGCTTTTTGAAAATGCCAGAGGAAATTTCCGTGCAACACTTTTCCTAAATAAAAAGGCGGTTACACCAAACGATAATGCCGATACAACGATTGAAGATAAGATTTTACATTTTTGCACAGAGCCAAGAAGCAAAGAAGAAATCGCAGAATTCCTTAAAATCCAAACCCCGTATTATGTCGTAACAAAATACCTGAAGCCGCTTGTATCTGCCGGCAAACTCGCCATGACCATCCCCCAAAAGCCAAAAAGCAAGTATCAAAAGTATTTTTCTGTTAAGGAATAATCCTTATAAAAATTTGATTGGAGTGTGAATATTATGACAAAGGTCTATACAATAAAAGTAACATACGAGGGCTGCAAGAATAAAATATGGCGTGAATTACAAATTTCATCTAATGCATTTTTATGTCAGTTGGGATATGCGATTCTTGCCACATTTGACACAAAGGCATACCACCTATTCAATATTATGTATAATGGGGTAAGTTATGAGTTACCGAATGAAGATGAAGCCATTGAGGAAGAAGAGTGTTTATTCTGCATTAAACTTTCGGAGTTAGGACTTCAAAAGGGCAGCAAACTACAAATGATCTATGATTTCGGTTGCGAGCAAACATTTGATATGGTGGTAACCAATATTGAGCCGATGGCAAAATCCACCGGCAGAGCATATCCGAAAATTATTGCCGGAGAAGGTCGCGGCATTATAGATGATATGTCCGCCCATGAATTACTTGAAGTGATAAACGATATTGACAAGAATGGCAGTTCAACCTTTACTATTGAAGATGACTTTGGCAGAGAATATCTTTGGGACTACAGGAATTATAATATAAAATTTGATAACGCTTTACTTAAAGGGAAAATTGATTTGATTGCCGATGGTTATTCAGCATTAAGCATATTTGGATCTTTGATTTCCAATAACAATATGT
>JAZUGP010000069.1:0-5647 GCA_045641225.1 Acutalibacteraceae bacterium | reverse complement strand
CCCGCACAGAAAGGGCGACCTTCGCCGTGCACGTGCCGGTGCTGCTAATATTGTTCCTAACTCAACAGGTGCTGCAAAGGCTATCGGTCTTGTAATTCCTGAGCTTAACGGTAAGCTTATCGGTTCTGCTCAGCGTGTTCCGGTTCCCACCGGCTCTACCACCATTCTTACTGCTGTTGTTAAGGCTGCTGATGTAACTAAGGAAGGCATCAATGCCGCTATGAAGGCTGCTGCTTCTGAGTCTTTTGGCTACAATGAGGATCAGATAGTTTCTTCGGATGTTATCGGTATGCGTTACGGCTCACTCTTTGATGCTACTCAGACAATGGTTTCCAAGATTGCCGATGATCTCTATGAGGTTCAGGTTGTTTCTTGGTACGATAACGAGAACAGCTATACAAGTCAGATGGTACGCACCATTAAGTATTTCGCTGAAATCTGATTTTAAATAAAATTAAGGTCCCGATTTTCGGGACCTTTTTTTATATTTTGCCCCTTTTCGGCATATAATTAAAACGAACACTTATAAAAGGGGGAAATATTTTGATTTTAAAAGTCAATCTTAAAAAACTTATTATTTGTCTTCTTATCCCACTTGCAGTAGGGGGACTTTCAACTCTTATTACAAGCGGTGACATGAAAACCTACGGTGATGTTATCAAGCCACCGCTCTCACCGCCCGCCATCGTTTTTCCTATTGTGTGGACAATACTTTATATTCTTATGGGCATATCGCTTTATCTTGTTGTGAACAGCGATAAAGAATATGAAAAAAAGTTTACTGCGATCGTTATTTTTGCAATACAGCTGTTATTAAACTTTATATGGTCACCGGTGTTTTTCAGTGCAAGAAAATATTTGATTGCATTTATAATACTTCTTGTTTTGCTTTGTGCCGTTATACTGATGACCGTGAAATTCTATAAAATATATAAATGGGCAGGGCTGTTGCAGATACCGTATATAATCTGGCTTTTAATAGCTTCTTATTTAAATCTTTTTGTTTATATACTGAATTAAGGTAAAACAAAAGAACCGATGCCGTGCGGCATCGGTTCTTTCTTTATAAAAATTATTATTTAAGTTCTGATGTGCAGTTGGGGCAACGTGTTGCATCAATATTGATTTCGCTCTTGCAGAAAGGACAAATCTTGGTTGTGGGAGCAGCAGGTGCATCTTTGTTATCTTTCTTACCAAGTGTTGAAAGACGGTTAACACCCCTGATTATAAGGAACAAAACAAAGGCAATGATAATGAAGTTGATAACCGCGCTTATGAATGCCGAAATAAAGCCCAATAGCTCTTTGCTTGTGTAGAGCTCGGGATGTGCGCGTGTAACAAAATCAAGTATAGGTTGGATGAAGTTTGCTGTAAGTGCGGTAACTACAGCGGTGAAGGCTCCGCCGATAACAACGCCGACTGCAAGGTCGATAACATTACCGCGAAGGGCAAATTCTTTGAATTCGTTTAAAAACTTTTTCATAAAATAACCTCTCCTAATCAATTTTAGTTAATTATAACATAGATGAAAATTATTTCAACACTTTTTTGAAAAAACTGAACAATGCCACTGACATATATTTACATTTTCATTAAAAACACGGCAAAATGCTTGCTTAAATATTGACATATAATGTAAATATTTAAAAATTATAGCGAATTAACAAATATATTATCGGAATTTGTCGCACGAAATATCCAATTTCATTGACAAAAAGTATTGCAATATTTTGGAAGTTGTGGTAGAATACGGAAAGAACAAAAGGAGGAATAAAAAATGGAAAAGAAATTAAAAGTGATTTTTGCCGATAATTCAACAGAACTCGGGCAAAACTGTGCAAAAGCCTTAAAAGACTACGGTATGGATGTTGTTCTTTGCGAAAAGGACGGCAAAAAGGTTGTAGAAAGGGCGAAAGAGGTATCACCCGACGTAATAATAGCCGATGTATTTATGCCAAACCTTGATATTCTCGGTGTGCTGAATGCGTTTAAAGAGGTTAAGTCAGACAGAAAACCAATGATAATGGCAATGTCAAGCACCGATAATCAGCGACTTGAAAAGGAAACACTTGAAGCCGGTGCGAGCTATTATTTTTTAAAGCCGTTTGATATAAACTCTATGGCACAGAGGATATTAAAGCTTTCGGGCAATACGGTAAACGGCAGGGTTAACAGCTGTGAATGTATTTCCGATAGTCAGCTTGAAATGATGATAACCGATATAATACATCAAATAGGAATACCGGCACATATAAAGGGTTATCACTATCTGCGCGATGCAATTATGATGTCTGTTAAAAACAACGGAATAATAAACTCTGTCACGAAGCTTCTTTATCCCACCGTTGCAAAGAAGCATAACACAACCTCTTCCCGTGTTGAACGCGCCATACGGCACGCCATTGAGGTTGCGTGGGACAGGGGAGATATAGATGTACTCGATTCCTATTTCGGATACACCATTCAAAACGAAAGAGGAAAGCCTACAAACAGTGAGTTTATCGCTATGATAAGCGATAAGCTTCGTCTCCAGCTGAAAGCCGGATAATTAAAAATGCTGTCAGAAAAGTATCTGACAGCATTTTTTGTTGTTAACTGTTTATTTTGCGTAATCAACGGCTCTGTTTTCGCGGATAAGGTTAACCTTAATCTGACCGGGATACTCAAGCTCGTTTTCGATTTTCTGGGCAATGTTGTGAGCGATTATTGTCATCTTGTCCTCGCTGATAACCTCGGGCTTAACGATTATGCGAACCTCACGGCCTGCCTGAATTGCAAAGCAGTCTTCAACACCTTCAAAGGAATTGGCGATTTCCTCAAGCTTTTCAAGACGTTTAATATAGCTTTCGATGTTTTCTCTGCGTGCTCCGGGTCTTGCCGCCGAAATGGCATCTGCCGCCTGAACTATGCAGGCAACAACCGTTTTTGCTTCAACGTCACCGTGGTGAGCGTGAATGGCATGAACAACGGCTTCGCTTTCGTGGTATCTCTTGGCAGCTTCAACACCGAGCTGAATGTGTGAGCCTTCCTGCTCGTGGTCGATAGCCTTACCGATATCGTGGAGAAGACCGGCGCGCTTTGCCAAAGTAACATCTGCGCCGAGCTCAGCCGCAAGCAGTCCCGAAAGGTGACAAACCTCAAGCGAGTGGTTAAGAACATTTTGACCGTAGCTTGTGCGGAAATGAAGTCTTCCGAGTAGCTTTACCAGTTCGGGGTGGAGGTTGGCTACGCCCGACTCGATCATCGCGCGTTCGCCCTCCTGCTTGATAACGGCTTCAACATCGGCGGTTGCCTTTGCAACCGTTTCCTCAATTCTTGCGGGATGTATTCTGCCGTCAACAATAAGGCGTTCAAGAGTAACTCTCGCAATTTCGCGGCGAATGGGCTCAAAGCTTGAAACGGTTATGGCCTCGGGAGTATCGTCAATAATAAGGTCAACACCCGTTGCGTTTTCAATAGCGCGGATGTTCCTGCCCTCACGGCCGATAATTCTGCCCTTCATTTCATCGTTGGGCAGGGCTACAACCGATACCGTCATCTCCGAAGAATGGTCGGCAGCACAGCGCTGAATGGCGTGTGAAACGATTTCCTTGGCTAAGCGATCGGACTCGTCCTTGGTCTGCTGTTCAAACTCATGGATTTTAATTGCCTTTTCGTGCTCAAGCTCGCCGTCAAGCGCGGTAAGCAGCTCGCTCTTTGCCTGTTCTTTCGATAATCCGGAAATTTTTTCAAGCATATCAAGCTGACTTCTCTTGATTTGCTCGCACTCAGCCATACGGTCTTCGATTTCTTTTGAACGTGCGGCCATTTTTTCTTCTTTTGCTTCGAGATTGTCGATTTTGCGGTCAAGAGATTCTTCTTTTTGCTGAAGCCTGTGCTCCTGACGCTGTACCTCAGCTCTGCGCTCACGCAGTTCTTTCTCGGTTTCCTGCCTTAACTGGTGAACTTCATCTTTTGCTTCAATAAGTGTTTCTTTTTTGCGGGTTTCGGCTGTACGCATTGCATCATTAAGAATGCGCTTGGCTTCTTCTTCGGCAGAGCCTATTGCTTTTTCCGCTGATTTGCGGCGGAAAGCCGAGCCGGTAAAGAATCCCGCGATTGCAAGAACTACCGCCGATACACCGAACACAATGTAAAGTGTTGTGGGATCCAATTTAATGCACCTCCTATATAATAAGGCGACTTTATCGATAAAATGCGGAAACAAAATCAAAAAGGTATCAAGCTTCCGTTTAAGCCGATCGGGGGCCGCCGTTTTCCCCGTGATATGATTTATGTATGTTATCAATATGTTTCGCCAATGCATACCGATACATAATAATTTATCATTATGATATTAACATTATATTGTTCATATGTCAAGTAAAACTACTATATAAAGTAGAAATAAGTATCCCAAGCGGGCAAACCGCCTGTGTGACGCATATATATTTTATAGTCGTTTCGTATTGAAATTACTTTTTCAACAATTTCAAAAAGGTCCTCGCTTCTGTGATAACACGAAATCATCATTTTAGGCTTTGATGATAAAATGGTTTCTTTGGCTCCCTCAACAGCCGATACCTCCGCACCCTCAACATCAAACTTTATAAAGGTTGCCGTACCGTTTGTCAAAGAGTCCACGGTAACGGCATCGGTAAGCACGCCGGTGCCGCTTGCGAAAGAGCCTCTTGAGGAGTTCATCGCGAACGGTATTTTGCCGCATTTATCTGAAACGCATGCATTTATGCAAACCGTATTTTGCAGGGAATTACAATAGTTTAAAAGCTTCGCGTAATTCTTTTTATCCGGCTCAACGGCATAGATTTTTTTATATCCGTTAACCGTTTTTATGAAGCTCTCCACCGTATCGCCCCTGTACGCACCGAGGTCAACATATATTTCACTGCCCGAAAGCTTAAAAAATGTATCAAACGGTTCTTTTTCATCTGTTTCGCAGTCAAAAAGAAAGTTTATATCACCGCTCAGCTTATAATTTACCGTGTTTAAAAAGGTTTTTCTTGACTGTTCGTCATATAGCATACCGTAAACGGAATCAAGTCGGCTTTTGTTATCCTCATAAAAACTTTTATCAAAAAGCGAATCGCCGTAAACCGGAACATCAGGCGCGTAAAGTTCGTGCTTTTCGGATATAAGCTTAACATTTTCTATAACATCATCACGGCTGCTGCCAAAACACAGCAAAACGATAAAATCTTTAAACTGTTTTTCCGTTTCCGAAAGGGTAGTGAGCACTTTGCCGTAAACAGTTTTAGGCCGCACAAAGCCGTCGGTCGCAAAAACGCCGTCCGGCTGCTTGCCCAGCCTGTTTAAAATGCGGTATATCTTATCCGCACCGTTTCCCATACCGTAAAACACAATGGGTTTATCGGTTTCTTTTAAATATTGCCATAAATCTTTCATAAATAATACCTTGCCTTTAAAAAATATTATACAACAAACCACCTTTAAATTCAATGGACTGCCCCCAATTGTGCGGACAGCACAAAAACACCCCTATGGTAGGTAAATATTAGATTTCAAGCAACGAACTGACTTCGGTATTCCATCGGAGTCAGTTTTGTTTTTAACTGAATTCGTTGGTAGTTGTAGAAATAGATGTATTCATTTATGAGGAGGCGAGCCTCCTCATAAGTTTTGAGTTTTT
>JAZUGP010000068.1:0-3547 GCA_045641225.1 Acutalibacteraceae bacterium | reverse complement strand
CGCTTTGCCATATACGGAGTCTTTGTAAGCTGCCAGCCGCGGCGAGCCTCCTCGTCCTCAACAAAACGCTGAAGTATCTGTATAACCTTGGCGCCTTTGGGAAGCAGTATCGGAAGTCCCTGACCGATAATATCCACCGTTGTGAAATATTCAAGCTCACGGCCTAACTTGTTGTGGTCGCGCTTTCTTGCCTCCTCAAGAGCGGCAAGGTGTTCTTCAAGCATACTTGCTTTCGGGAAAGCGGTACCGTAAACACGGCAAAGCATCTTGTTGTTTGAATCGCCGTGCCAGTAGGCACCCGTTGCGGAGGTGAGCTTAAACGCCTTTACGGCACCTGTGCTCATAAGGTGAGCACCCGCGCAAAGATCGGTAAAATCACCCTGACGGTAAAAGCTGATTTCGGCGCCCTCGGGGAGATTTTCGATAAGCTCAACCTTGTAAGGTTCGCCTTTATCCTCAAAAAACTTTATTGCCTCGTTCTTAGGCATGGTAAAGCGCTCGAGCGGAATGTTTTCCTTAACGATTTTTTTCATTTCGTCCTCGATTTTTAAAAGGTCATCGGGAGTAAAACTGTTATCCACATCAAAGTCATAATAAAAGCCGTCTTCCACCGCGGGGCCTATTGTGAGCTTCGCTTCGGGGAACAAACGCTTTACCGCCTGTGCCATAATGTGTGAGGCGGTGTGGCGGAAGGTCCATTTTCCGTAAGCATCGTCAAAGGTGAGGATTTCGAGTGTGCAGTCTTTGTCAATAACGGTGCGCAGGTCCTTGTTTTCGCCGTTTATTCTTGCCGCAATGGCAACACGCGCAAGTCCCTCGCTTATGGCTTTTGCCGCGTCAAGCGCGGTAACACCGTTATTCAGTTCAAGCACGCTGCCGTCTTTAAGTGTGATCTTAACCATAAATACCTCCAAAACAAAAATACTTCGTCCCTCAAAATAAGGGACGAAGTATAAAAATACAATCTCCGCGGTTCCACCCGTTTTCCGTACAAAATACGGCGCTTAATGTTCTTTAACGCAGAACCCACGTGCAGGTTTTTTACCCCTGCCGCTCAAAGGGTGGTGTTCGCATACCGTAACCTTATGCACCGCTTTCAGCCTCGGCGGCACTCTCTTATAATAAGGAAAGATACGGCAGTTACTGCCCTTATCAACACTTTTTTCTTTAATAAAATAATTTTACGCGCATTATGTACTCTTGTCAAGTACAAATATTTACAATTTAGGTATTTTTACAAAAAAATGTTGACTCAAAAAAAGTTTTGCAGTATTATTTTTTAGTAAAAATGAGGAGGAATGAATATGTTTAAGTCAGAGTATTTGAACAGAGTTTACGCTGATGTTGAAAAGCGCAGCGGGAATGAAAAAGAGTTTTTGCAGGCAGTTTACGAGGTCCTTGAATCTCTTGAGCCGGTAGTTGCTTTAAACCCTGCATTCGAAAAGAACGGAATACTTGAGAGAATGGTAGAGCCTGAGCGTATGATAAGCTTCCGCGTTTCGTGGGTTGATGATAACGGTAAGGTTCAGGTAAACCGCGGATACCGTGTTCAGTTTAATTCGGCGATAGGTCCGTATAAGGGCGGTCTTCGTTTTCATCCCTCGGTTAATGCATCTATAATGAAGTTTTTGGGTTTTGAACAGACCTTTAAAAACAGTCTTACCGGTCTTCCCATGGGCGGCGGTAAGGGCGGATCGGACTTTGATCCGAGAGGCAGAAGTGACGGCGAGATTATGCGTTTCTGCCAGAGCTTTATGACCGAGCTTTCAAAGCATATCGGTGCTGATACCGATGTTCCCGCAGGTGATATCGGTGTTGGTGCAAGAGAAATAGGTTATCTTTTCGGTCAGTATAAACGTCTTCGCAACGAGTTTACAGGTGTTCTTACCGGTAAGGGACTTTCCTACGGCGGCTCGCTTGTAAGACCCGAGGCTACCGGCTTCGGTGCGGTTTATTATGTATCCGAGCTTCTTAAGTCTTTCGGCGATACCGTTAAGGGCAAAACCTTTGCCGTTTGCGGCTTCGGCAACGTTGCATGGGGCACCGTTAAAAAGATTACCGAGCTTGGCGGTAAGGTTGTTACCATTTCGGGGCCTGACGGTTATGTTTACGATGAAAACGGTATAAACACCGATGAAAAGATTAACTTTATGCTCGAAATGCGTGCATCCGGTCACGATAAGGTAAAGGATTATGCCGATAAGTTCGGTGTGCCTTACTTTGAGGGTAAAAGACCGTGGAACACCAAGGTTGATATAGTTATGCCCTGCGCCACCCAAAACGAGGTAGGCATTGAGGATGCAAAGAATATTATCGCAAACGGTGTTAAGTATTACATCGAGGTTGCAAATATGCCCACCACCGCAGAGGCTGTTGCTTATCTTAAAGAAAACGGCGCGGTTATCGCTCCCTCAAAGGCGGTAAATGCCGGCGGTGTTGCCGTTTCCGGCCTTGAAATGAGCCAGAACTCAATGCGTTATGGTTGGACCGCTGAAGAGGTCGATGCCAAGCTTAAGCAGATTATGGCAAATATTTATAATGCTTCTTATGAAGCGGCGGAAAAGTACGGTATGAAGGGTGACCTTGTTGCCGGTGCAAATATTGCCGGCTTTGAAAAGGTTGCTAACGCAATGCTTGCTCAGGGTATAGCATACTGATACAGGATTTATTAAGTCACACGGGAAGGGCTTTTGCCCTTCCTTTTTATTTTTGGCTCTTTGTCAATAGTTGGGGTAAGAGTTAAAACAGAATATTATGAGTATGTGAGCAGTCGCCGTCAGGCGGCTGCTTGTTCGTTAAGTTGTTGATGAGAAAATATATGTAAAATACGGTTTCTGAATCGTTTAAAATTCTTGTAACCGTAAGCATTACGTTTAAGGACTTTAATTTTATTGTTGCAACCCTCGGTAAAACCGTTCGTATAAGGAACAGAGAATGAATTAAGTATACCAGTACACCAATTTTGCAAAGTATCAGCACATTTTTCAATGTCTTGCAATCCACAATTTTCCGCAGATTCAATCCACTCAAACATTGCTTTTTTAGCGGATTCACGGTCTTTGCAGTCAAGTATTTGTAAGAACTTTTCTTTGTACCAATGTGCTCGACTCAAATTTACTGAAAGATAAAGCATAACATTTACTTGTTGCTTTTGCTCATCGGTTAAATATTTGAAACGCTTTAAAAGAAGATTGCGTGAGTTTTTGAAGTATACACGGTATTTCTTGCCGAAATTCTTTTGTTCTGCCTTTCGGACACGCTCAAAAGCCCATATTATTTGTCGTATCCAATGGTATTTATCTACGATAGGCATAGCACTTTTCAGCCAAGTTGCAGAAGTTTCAAAATATGTTTTCCACATATCACTGACAAAGTATTTAACTTTCTTCCTTTCTTCGTCCGAAAAACTTTTAAAATACTTTGTAAGGTAGTGTCCATAACGATTAGGAAGAATGTCTAATACAGTACCGGCACATGGATCAGTAAGAATACACTGGTACTTTTCACCCCAAGTATTACCCTTAAATTCGTCGATAGCCAATACAGC
>JAZUGP010000067.1:0-6049 GCA_045641225.1 Acutalibacteraceae bacterium | reverse complement strand
AATATTTTAATAAAAGATATTTACTTAAACGGTAAAAAGATTACAAATTCATCGGAATATTCTCTTTTACTTAATAATGCTGAGAATGTTGTAGTCCAGTAATACTGCGACAAGGAGTCTTTATGAAAAAACAGTTTATTTGTGCATCAAAAGAATATTGTTCGTTTGATAATTTTGTGAGTGCGCCGTATTTAAGAAAATCTTTCCTGATAGATAAAGTTCCCGAAAAAGCCGAGATTTCGATTTGCGGTTTGGGATTTTATGTGCTTTATATCAACGGAAAGAATATTACCAAAGGAACATTGGCACCGTATATCAGCAATCCCGACCACCTTTGCTACTATGATACATACGATGTTTCAAAACACCTTAAAAGCGGCAAAAATGTTTTCGGTATAATACTCGGCAACGGATTTAACAACCCTTTCGGCGGAGCGGTTTGGGATTTTGAAAAGGCTGATTGGATAAGTGCACCCCGTGTTGCTTTTGAATTTAAGGTTGACGGCGAGGTCTTATTTGAGGCGGACGAAAGTGTTAAGGTGCATAATTCTCCCCTTATATTTGATGAGCTTAGAATGGGCGAACACTATGATGCAAACCTCGAAATAAAAAATTGGAATATGCCTTTCTTTGACGACAGCGACTGGGAAAACGCCGCTTTTTCTGCCATTCCCAAAGGAGAGCTTACCAAATGCAAGGCAGAGCCTATATGTGTAACAAAAGAAATAAAACCTATCTCTGTTGTTAAGCAAGACAATGATTACTTATATGATTTCGGAGAGAATAATGCCGGTGTCTGCACCCTCAAAATCAATGCCGAAAAAGGACAGAAAATAGAGCTTATTCACGGTGAAATGCTCACAGACGGCAGATTTGACAACAGCAGTGTAATGTTTAACCGAGATGATATTCCCCTATATAAAGAGTTGTGTCAAAAGGATATTTATATCGCAAGCGGTGTAGGTGTCGAGGAATATACTCCACGGTTTACATATCACGGATTTCGGTATGTGTTGGTAAAAGGCATAACCAAAGAACAGGCTACAAAGGATTTGCTGACATACAAGGTAATGAGTTCAAATTTGGATGAACTCGGCACCTTTGCGTGCAGTGATGAAACCGTAAACACCTTATTCCAAATGGTAAGGCGTTCCGACCTTTCTAATTTCTACTACTTCCCTACCGATTGTCCGCACCGAGAAAAAAACGGTTGGACGGGTGACGCTTCTTTTTCGGTCGACCATATGGTTTTGCTGTACAATGTTGAAAAAAGTCTTGAAGAATGGCTGAAAAATATTCGTGCCGCACAAATACCAAGCGGACAAATACCCGTCATTATCCCGACTGACGATTGGGGCTACGGCTGGGGCTCGGGCCCTGCCTGGGATACAGTGCTGTTCAACCTGCCCTATGAGCTATGGAAAAAAAGAGGCAACACAAAAGTAATTAACGATAATGCAAAAGCATTTATGAATTACTTTGATTACATGATCTCAAAAAGGGACGAAAACGGCTTAGTGTCGATAGGGCTCGGAGATTGGTGCCCTGTTGGAAAGCCCGAGCATAAATACACCACTCCCATTGAGGTTACTAATGCTATTATGATAATGGATATGGCACGAAAAGCATCCGAAATGCTTTCAGAGATTGGAGACAGAAACTATTTAAAAGCAACTGAAATTTATAATGATTTCAGAAATAGGATACGAAGTAACCTTTTAAATAAAAGCACATTGGAAATCAAAGGAAACACACAAACCGGACAGGCGTTAGCATTGTATTACGGAGTTTTTGAAAAAGACGAAGAAGAAAAAGCATTTGAAAATTTATTAAAATATATTAAAGAAAACAATAATAATTTCGATTGCGGATTTTTGGGACTCCATGTCATATTCCACGTGCTTTCAAAATTCGGTCAATCGGAGCTTGCCTTTAATATGATTACAAAAGACGAATTTCCGTCCTACAAATTTCTGATGGGCCAAGGCGAAACAACCCTGGTTGAAATGTTCAGAAATGACGGGGTCAGAGGCTTTTCGCATAATCACCATTTCTTCGGCGATATTGCAAGGTGGTTTATTACTTGTATTGCCGGTATAAATGTTATTGATTGCAATACAGTAGAAATAAAGCCGAATTTTATCGAAAAACTTAAATACGCATCGGCTTCTTACAAACTTAAAGCCGGTAAGGTCAGTGTTTCTTGGAAAAGAACTGACGAAAAAATTGTATTAAATGTAAACTGTAATAAAGAAATAAGGTGCGACATCTTTTTACCGAGCGGATATGTTGAAGGGAAAAATATAATAATCAACCGCACTTTTTAATCGTTGCAAGCTATGTTGTGTGAAGAAAGTGGTAATTATACTGTTACTGTAAGGGAGGTTGAACTTATGACTAATTTTGGTGAAAGACTTAAAAATTTAAGAAAATCTGCGGATGTTACACAGGAACAGTTAGCAAATGTTTTGGGTATTTCATTTCAAACAGTTTCAAAATGGGAAACAGGGCTCGGACTTCCTGATATAACTCTTTTGCCCCGAATTTCAACCTTTTTCGGTGTCAGTGCTGATTGGCTGCTTGGAATAAGTAATGATAATACGGATGAAGTCATCGAAAAGACACTTGAAGAAGTTTTTCGTTTGAAACATATTGCAAAATCAAAGGAAGGTATAAAACTTTTAGAGGATAATCTCAAAGCATATCCAAACAATCATAAATTGCTTGCTGAATTGATAACACTCAAAGTACATACATTTGAGCCAAATTGCGATAAAGATGAATGGCTTAAAGAAATCGAAGAAAAAGCAAATATTGTTTTGCGTGATTGTACGGATGATTATGAGCGATATAAGGCTAAATTAGCACTAACATTTGCTTATTCCTTTTGTGGCAAAAGAGAAAATGCGGAAAAACTTTGCGATACATTTCCGGATGAAGCATATTCAAGAGTGGAAATGTATTCAATGATTGCGCCGCCTAAAAAAAGAATTGAATATAAGAAAAAATGCATCGGTTGCGATATTACAAAAATACTTGTCGATATTTTAAGCGTTGCCAAGCATCACTTTTCTTTTGCCGACCCCAAAGATGCCATACCGGTTTGTAATATTGCATTAAATATTGCAGAATCACTCGGAAACGAAGGATTTATAATCGGCTATACGGCGGAAAGTTATAGCGACCTTGCTATTGCCTATGCAAAACTAAAAGACAAAGAAAACACGATTAAAAATATGCGATTGGCATTTGAACAGTATTCGGCGTTGGATTCACTTTCAAGCAGCGGTGAGTATTATTACAATTCACCACTCTTAAAAGGCGAAAGTTTCAATAAAAGCAAAATTGAGTATTATGCTCCCATCTCTTTTACACAGCAATATATTGATACTGTTTCTAAACTGCGTTCATATGACTGGTTGAGAGAAGATGCAAATTTTATTTCACTTTATAAAGAGATGCAAGCCAAAATAATTCCTTATAATTCTGGCGAACATTCATAATCTACAAATTTTGCAAAGCATACAAAATCCCCCCCTATCAAACCCATAATTTGAGTGACGATACGGGGGAATTTTACTTTTTCGTATATTCAAAAAACAACAGAAGCCGTTAAAAAATCCTATCAATTAATGTAACTGCTATTCCACCTCAAATCCTACAAAACCAAATGGCGGAATTTCAGACAGTTTCACAATATTGCCTTCTAACTTTCCGTTGCCGTTAATAAATGCAATTTTACTGTAATTCTTATCAAGCTCTACGGTAGGCTCTATTACCGAATCGGCAAATATATTCCAAAGTCCTACTGACATTGAGTTTGAATCTTTTTTTGCCATAATATATAAGTCCGGGTTTCCGTATGAATACGCAGGCAATTTTGCGCCGAACTTACTTAAAGAATCCCTGATTTGCTTTGAACGGGCATAACTGCGGTATATTCCCTCTCCGTTAAAATACGCATCAAAGGTATAAACCAAAAATTTATATCCGTTCTTGTTTTCGTAAATATAAGCGCCGTTTATTATTTCGTCTTCTGTATTGCTGATAGAACTACAACCGATATCCGATGGCTGAACATAAAATTCACTTATCACCTCGGCATCCTTGTTAAGTTTTGTTTCATAGGCATTACATCTTAAATTTACAAATTCATTATCCGAAATAAAATGCTCTTTTAGCACGATTTCCTGCTCGCCTACAGATTCAATTCCTACATCAATTCCTTTTCTCATAAGAATTTCGGCGGCTTTAATATCTATTATCAAGCCATTTTTCATAGCTTCTTCACTTACTTCATCCACATTGTCGCCAAAGGCAATTCCGGCTACTCCCAATCCCTCATAAACCGACGGTATTGAAGATGCGGAAAGCATTTTAGATGAAATGGGGAAAAATATGTTTTGAATGCGGCTTGACATTTCCACACCTTTCGGAATAGTATAATCGGCAAATTTGCTCATTTTTTCATAAACACGGACGCCGCAAGCGGTTTTACCGTCAAAATGCTTTTCGATAGATTCATATATCGGCTTGTTTTTTACATGCCGTATCTCATATCCCCGCTCATAGTCGGGATTGGAAATATAATCTATTCCGTACTTCAATATACCGTCAAAATTCCCGTCTGCCCGAAGTGCCGTATCGAATATTTCAAGATAATTTGCAGGACAGTTTGTTCGCGGCCGTGGATAGGAATCAGCCTCACTCACAATCTCGATATTGTTTCCGGACCAACTGTGCTCTAACCGTTCAAGTTCTATTACATCAGCCAAACGGCAACCGTAAAAACCGAAATTGATATCAACCGCCCAATACGGCGCACCGCATAAGCGTAAAAACGGTTTTGTGTTACCGGCGAGAATCCGGCTTAATTCATCGGAAGCAGCCCCGTCAAAATCCCATTGTGACATACACGAGCAAACGCCAAGTCTTACATCGGGATTTACAGAATCGACCGCTTTGCGCATTTTTTTTGCAAATTCTTTTAAAAAATGACCGTTTGCTTCTATGTATGCATCCCGGTATTTACTTTTGCCGCCTTTTAAAACATTGTTTGCAAATGTTTCACGGTCAAACTCTTCGCCTAACAGTTTTTTCGCATAATTGATATGATTTGGGCAAAAACAACCCATTCCCATATCCTGCCAGCCGTATCTGTAATCATCGTCAAAAAGGATAATGTCAACGCCTGTTTTTGCAAGTTTTGCAATATAATTTTCCGCAAAGGATACAAAGTTATCATCCGAAGGACACACCGAAGAGTTTGATGCTCTTCCCGTAAAACCTACCATACGCTGATAATCCTTATTACCGGCAACCCAAAATGTCCATAACCATACGCCGACTTCAAGACCGTGCGAATGAAAATAATTGCAGTTGTCCTGCAATTTTTTAAGTTCTTTTTCAAAATCGTTTTCTGAAACAATATATGTTCCAATAGCAAGGAAAACTCGTTTTGCATCAAAGTTTTTTAGATTATTCAGTATTTTTTCTTTTCCCATTCTTTCGACTTCTCGGTTTATTATCGGTACAGAAACATGATACACAACAGTCACCTCTTACAACCATCTATATTTACAATTATATTGTATATATAAATTTATGTATATGGAAAAAATGGAATTGCATACAAAGAAATATGAAAATAATAAAATAATCCTCAACTTTGTTTTACAATAAAGAAAAACTTATTGACTGATATATTTATGTAAGTTAAAATATTCGCATAAATATTATTTATTTTTCGATTGGGAGATGTTTCTATGGAGAAAAAATTAAGCATACAAGATATTGACAGCAATTTCAAACCGAAAAGTTCTCTTAATGAAACGGATATTGTTTGGTTTGACAGCAACGATGATATTTTTGCAAAATACGGTGCTATAAAAAGCAACGAAGAATATTTGCGTATGCCGAGAGAGGTGGCAAAAACGGTCAATGCAGGCACATTGCAACTTTGCGATAATACCTCGGGTGTGCGAATTCGGTTCTGCACAGATAAGTCGGAGGCCAAGCGGTCTTAGGAAGACAAATGTCTTAGCCAACT
>JAZUGP010000066.1:0-16122 GCA_045641225.1 Acutalibacteraceae bacterium | reverse complement strand
ATTAAAGCGGAACGAGCAAGCCCGTTCCCTACGGCATATACGCCGAAAATATGCTTGAAACAGCGCAGGGTGTGGCAAGTGAAAATAAACTTAAAGATGCATCGTAAAACTTTATTTGACTTTGCTGTATTATTTGTATATAATAATTATGAAAGGTGGTCGAAAATATGGTAAATGCAAATATTTTGCAAACTGAATTGCGTCCGATATTTGTAAGTTATGGGATAAAAAAAGCCGTATTGTTCGGCTCTGTTTCAAAAGGTACAAATACGGAAAACAGCGATATTGATATAATGGTTGACAGCAATTTAAAGGGCTTGAAATTTTTGGGCTTTTTGGAATCAATTAAGCAGGTTGTCGGGGCGGATGTTGACCTTATTGATGTTTCCCATATAGAAAAGGATTCTGCTGTTGAAAAAGAAATTATCAGGACGGGCAAGGTTATATATGAGAAATAATATAATTATTTCAAAAATGATTGCTTATATTGATAAAATATTTTCTTATTTGGACGGGTTTGATTATCAGACTTTTTCCGAAAACTCTTTAATGGTTGATGCCTGCGTGTTTAATTTAAGTCAATTGGGTGAGCTTACCACAAAACTTGATAAAGATTTTACTTTAATGCATACAGATATTCCATGGAATGAAATGCGAGGCCTCCGTAATAAAATTGTCCACGATTATGAGGGCGTGAATTTAAAACTGGTTTGGGAAATCGTTTCAGAAGATTTACCGGAGCTTAAAGAAAAACTTAAAAAGATATAAGAGAATATAAATTTATGAGGTTTAACCGTAAGGTTAGGCCTTTTTTGTTGTCCCTACTTGTGGGCACTCCTGAGTGGCAGTCCGATACTTCAAAACGGCAAGCTTATCGGCGCCGTCACTCACGTTCTTATAGACGCCCCCACCACCGGCTACGGCATATTCGCCGAAAATATGCTTGAAACCGCAGAAGGCGTGGCAAGTGAAAATAAACTTAAAGATGCGTCGCAACAAGTAAAAAAATAACGGGTGAATTCACCCGCTATTTTTTATGAATATGTGCCGATAATATTTATCTGTATTTCGTTCTATTCTCTGAATATTTTAATCAGGCTGCAATGGAAAAATGCACTAATATTCAGTGCGTTTTACGGTTTTTCAAGCTCTATAAAAAAACAAGTGATCTTGGCTTTATACCGCATCACAGATTAACGGTCAGCCACCGGCGGGCATCGTCAAGCCAGCCGTGTGCGACACACACTTTGGGGTCAAGCCCGTCACAGGTCAGCGAATCAGCTGTTGAGAGCCCATGAGGTCCCTGCGGATAAATATGCAGCTCAAAGGGAACGTGATGCTCTGCAAGAGCCTGTGCGTATACAAGACTGTTTTTGACGGGAACAACGTTATCCTCCGCTGTATGCCAAAGAAATGTGGGCGGGGTAATATCCCTTACTAATCGGTCACAGGAAAAGCGCGCCTTTTCCTCTTCATTCGGCAAATGACCGAGTAGTAAATTAAAGCTTTCCATATGCCCGAAGGCAGGATCGGCACTGATAACCGGATAGCCGAGCACCGTTGCGTTGACCGGTTTGCTCTCAGGGAAAGCTTCGCGCACCTCAGGGCAGTCAAACGCGTTTGAATAATGGGCGGCAAGATGCCCGCCCGCTGAAAAACCGACAATCGCAATGCGGCTTGTATCACAGTTCCAATCCTCGGCGTGCGCATAAATCAATTCCATTACGGCGGCAACCTGACGGAGCGCGGTCGGGAAAAGGTGCGGATTGCAGGAATAGGTCAGAACAAAGGCATTATAGCCGGCGGTCAAAAAGTTGAGTGCAACCGGCTCAGCCTCGCGCTCGCTGCACATATAGTACGCGCCGCCGGGACAAACGATTATACAAGGGCGTTTGTCATTCTGGCGGTTCATTTCTTTCATATTATAGGGTAGAAACGTTTCAAGGGTCGGATCACAGCCGTCCTCCCCGAGAAACGGGAAAACATCTTTCAGGTGAATAACTTCATGTTTCATATAATTTCCTCCGCATCGGTATACTTTGTTTATTATAAAGTAATTTCTTCCTTTTTGCAACATTTTTTCTTATAAGAAAAATATATTTTGCAAGTTCGTAACAGATATGTTACCGCTTAAATGAAAAGTGTTTTGGCCCCCTTTTTGTTGACAAATATCATCGCCTTTTGATATACTGAAAAAAGCAATTTTTAAGGTGGCTTTATTTTGAAAAATCTTACCGAGGGCAATATTTATAAAAACTTTATATTGTTTGCCATACCGCTTATTCTCGCGGCGTTGCTTGCGCAGGGCTACAACACGGTAGATGCCATAATAGCCGGTAAGTTTTTGGGCGAGAAGGGAATAGCTGCAATTGGTGCCACTGCACCGCTTATAACGGCGTTTACAAGCATATTTTTAGGCATAGGCGGAGGCTTCGGGATATATATTGCCAGACTTTTCGGCGGCGGTGAATACGCTCTTATCAAAAGGTCGCTAAGGGTTGTTTTGTTTATATATTTTGCGGTGATAGCAATAGGAAGTGTAACCCTTATAGCAACTCGCGGATTTATCTATACCGTGCTTAAAATAGATAAAACGGTGCTATTCGATGCAAACCGCTATTTTGTTATTTATATGGCGGGTATTTTCCTCGTTTTGTTCAATAATTTTTTTGTGTATATCTGCAACGCGCTCGGCAGTACGGTTCATCCGCTTTATATGTCGGCGGTATCGGCAGTGCTCAATATTTTGGGCAATATACTTTCGGTAACGGTTTTAAACGCCGGAGTTACGGGCGTTGCCGTTTCCACCCTTGTTGCGGCGCTTGTTGTTGATGTTTACTATTTTTTGATGATGCGCGCGAACTATAGAAAATGGGGAGTGGTAAAAACCCGCTGTAAGATAACCAAAAGCTCAGTTAAGATGATACTTGTTTACTCGCTTCCGAATACCTTTCAGCAGATGGTTATGTATATGGCATCACTCTTTATGTCACCCATAGTGAACTCGGTGGGGGTGGCCGGAACGGCAGGCTACTCGGTAGCGCTTAAAATATTCAATATCAACGCGGCGGTGTATCAGGCGTCCTCAAAAACGCTCAGCAATTTTTCATCGCAGTGTGTGGGCAACGGCAGTACCGATAAGATAAGAAAGGGACTTTTCGTGGGACTTATTCAGGGCCTTATTTTCTCGGGGCCGCTTATCCTCATTTGCGTATTTTTCGCAAAGCCGGTTTGTATGCTCTTTTTCCCTGACGGCTATACCGGTGCGGGGCTTGATTATGCGGTTATGTTTTCGAGATACTTTATGCCGTTTCTCTTTTTCAATATGTTCAACAACCTTTTTCACGCGTTTTACCGCGGTATCGCACGCGTGGGCTTTCTGCTTTTTTCCACCTTTTTTGCCTCGGCAGTGCAGGTTATGGTGAGTTATATATTGAGTGCCTCAATGGGTGTGACGGGTGTTTATATCGGTTGGGCGGTCGCCTGGATAGCGGAGTTTTTGCTTGCCTTTGCGGTATATATGATAAGGTTTCGCACAAACGATATGATAAGAATACGCGTTTTCGGTAAGTAAACCCGTATATATTTACCAGCTTCGGCATATATTTTCCGTGAGGTGAAAATTATGCTTTCGGTGATTAAATATACGGCGATTTCGGTGTTTTGCATTGGCGCCTTATGCGTTTTGTGGTTTTATATCAGAAGCCGCAAACCGGTGCGTCTGTTTTTTCTTAATCTCATACTTACCGCCTGCGCGGCAGCGCTTATAAACCTTACCTCGAAATACACCGGAGTGCATATACCCTTAAACCCGTATACCGCCGTGCTTTTTTCGGTTTTCGGCATACCCGCCGTAACGGGTATTTTGATACTTAATCTTATTATGGCGCTGTGAAGCCTTATTGACTTTAAGACCGCTTGGTGCTATAATTACCCGATGAAATATACGGGGGGTGACACAAGTGAAGGCAATTCTTGCTTCGGTTGTTTTCGGCTTTGGACAGGCGGTACTTCTTTGCCTGCTTTTCGCTTTCATAAAACAAGCCAAAAAGAGCGAGCTTTGGCTTGTGTGCCTTATAAAGTTTTTATCCTACGGTGTTGCCGCATCGGCGCTTATGTTTATTTATCAAACCCGTATAGTTGCGTTTTTATGCGGTTATATAGCCGCATTTGCCATAACCTTGGTTATTGCTTTGGTTTATAAAAATGTTTTTTACGGCAAAAAAATTGTTAATTTTAATTGGCAAAAAATAAAACTGAAAATTAAAAAATGATATTTGGCCGCTTCGGAATATTTCCGCCGCGGCTTTAGTTATATTAATAATAATATTGGCAATATATTGTTTGACTTTACGGTACGGATATTGTAAAATAGTCAAAGGAATAATATTACAAGAAAAACAAAGGGGATATGCTTATGAAACCGGTCTATAATCGCGTGTTGCTTAAGCTTTCAGGTGAGGTTCTCGCCGGAGATAAGGGCACGGGCATTGACTTTGATAAGGTTATCGATGTTTGCAAAAGGATAAAAGCAAGCGTTGATATGGGCGTGCAGATAGCGATAGTTGTGGGCGGCGGTAACTTTTGGCGCGGCAGGTCAAGCGGCAAGATGGACCGCACACGTGCCGACCATATGGGAATGCTCGCAACCACAATAAACTCACTTGCGCTTGCCGATGCGCTTGAGCAGTTGGGTGTTACCGCAAGGGTGCAAACCGCCATTGATATGCGCCAGATAGCCGAGCCCTATATCCGCAACAAAGCTATCCGTCATCTCGAAAAGGGCAGGGTAGTGATTTTCGGATGCGGGACGGGCAACCCCTTCTTCTCAACCGATACAGCCGCGGCTTTGCGTGCGGCGGAGGTCGGAGCCGATGTTATATTCAAGGCAACTAATGTGGACGGTGTTTATGACAGCGACCCCAAAACCAACCCGAATGCATTAAAGTTTGATAAGCTTACCCACCACGAGGTACTTGCCCGTGAGCTTCACGTTATGGACAGCACGGCATCCTCACTTTGCATGGATAACGGAATAAAGATTTTGGTTTTCAACCTCAATGATCCCGATAACATCACAAGGGCTATGGCAGGCGAAGCCGTCGGAACTCTTGTTGAATAATTTTAAGGAGGCTTTTATATGCAGGAGCTGTTAAAACATACCGAGGAAAAAATGGTAAAATCAATTGAATCGCTTGAGCGCGAGTATAAATCGGTAAGAGCAGGCAGAGCAAATGTTGCCGTGCTTGACAGAATATCGGTTGACTACTACGGTGTACCCACCCCCATTCAGCAGATGGCGGCGGTTTCGGTTCCCGAGCCGAGGACCCTCCTTATTCAGCCGTGGGATGCTTCAACCTTAAAGGCAATCGAAAAGGCAATACTCACATCCGAAATCGGCATCACCCCGCAGAATGACGGCAGAGCCATCCGCCTTAATTTCCCTCCGCTCACAGAGGAGCGCAGAAAAGAAATAGTTAAGGACGTTAAGAAAAAATGCGAGGATGCAAAGGTTGCTCTCCGCAATTTAAGACGCGATGCTTTAGATAAGCTCAAAGCACTCAAAAAGTCCAACGCCATAACCGAGGACGATGAGTCAAACGGCGAGAAAAAGATTCAAAACCTCACCGATAAGTTTTGCGGCGAGGCGGACTCGCTTTGCGCAAGCAAGGAAAAAGAGATTCTCGAAATTTGATTTTTTTGGTTACACTTTTAAGGGTTGCCGCATTTTCTGCGGCGACCTTTCGTTTCAAAAACGGAGGTTTTTATGGCTGTAGAACCCGAAATTGATGAAAATATTATTTTGCCGCGGCATATAGCTATTATTATGGACGGTAACGGCAGATGGGCGAAAAAGCGCCTTCTTCCGCGCACCGCGGGACATGCGGCAGGCAGTAAAACCTTTAAGGATATTGCAAGATACTGTAACAAGATAGGCATTGAATATCTCACGGTTTATGCTTTTTCCACCGAAAACTGGAAACGTCCCAAGCAGGAAATAGATAATATTATGGATATTTTCAGAGAGTATCTGCACGATACCGAAAACTTTAAGGACGAAAATATCCGTCTTAAGTTTATCGGGGACCGCACACCGCTTGCGGAGGATATAAAGGAGCTTATGGCAAAAGCCGAAAGCGACTCCGAAAACGCAACGGGGCTTAATCTCAACATTGCCATAAATTACGGCGGCAGAGATGAGATAGTTCACGCGGTTAAGAGTATCGTAAAAGAAGGCGTTGCTGCCGAGGACATAACCGAGGAGCTTATTAGCGAAAGGCTTTATACCGCCGGTCAGCCGGATCCCGATTTTATAATAAGACCTTCGGGCGAATACCGTCTTTCAAACTATCTTATCTGGCAGTCGGCTTATGCGGAATATTGGTTTTCGGATATTCTGTGGCCCGATTTCAAGCCTAAAGACCTTATGAAAGCATTAAAGGATTATTCCACGCGCAACCGCAGGTTCGGCGGCGTGTAAAAATATTGAGGGTGAATGATTTATGAAAACTCGTATAATATCGGGCATAATACTCGGAGCGGCGGTGGCCGGAATACTTGTACTGGGTATGTCGGTAAGCCCCATTATAATAACCGTTTTTGTGGCAATTCTTGCGGCTTGCGCTTCCTATGAGCTGCTTCATAAGGCACTTGGCATAAACTGTAAAACCGCGTATATAGGCAGTATGACGGCGTCGGTGCTTTTTGTAGCTTTAAGGGACGATTTTATCCGCAATATTTTGCAAAGCTTCTTGCTTAAAGAAAATGCGGGGTACGGTAAAACCCCCGATTATGCTCAGCTCAAGGCTTATGAGCTGTCCGATTTTATTTTACTTCTTGCGTTTTTCTTTTTCGCAGCGGCGGTTATACTGATTAAGCATAACGATTTTGACCTCGGTAAAATATTTGCCTTTACCGTATCGCCTGTACTGTTTGGCTACGGCTTTTCATCAATGGCAAATCTTATTATCTCGTCAAACATATTTTTTAACGGAAAAACAGGCACCGTAAAGGACGGTATATACTATCTTTTACTGCTTTTCACCTTTGCCTGCATCTGCGATACCGGTGCTTATTTCACGGGAGTTACAATAGGCAAGCATAAGCTTTGCCCCGAAATAAGCCCCAAAAAAACTGTTGAGGGTGCGATAGGCGGTATTGTTTCGTCAATGATAGCCGTGATTATAATCACACTCTGCTTCGGCAATACCGAAAAGATGCTCACAACCGTTATTTTTACCATACCGCTTTGTATACTCGGTATGATGGGCGACCTTTTTGCTTCGATAATCAAGCGCAAGGTGGGTATTAAGGATTACAGCAATCTTATCCCCGGACACGGCGGAATACTTGACCGGTTTGACAGTATGCTCTTTATAGCACCCGCGCTTTATATACTTGCAGTCTGCGGAGTTTTATGATGGACGGACTGATTATTTTAGGCTCGACCGGCTCAATAGGCACACAGGCGCTTGAGGTTGCACGGAAAAACAATATTCGCGTTACTGCGCTTGCCGCCGGCAGTAATGTAAAGCTTATCGAAGCACAGGCAAGGGCTTTCAAACCGCTTGTTGTTTCGCTTTTTGATACCGATGCCGCGAAGGAACTTAAAACACGGCTCGCCGATACTGATATAAAGGTGCTTTCGGGCGAGCAGGGGGTTTTGGAAACCGCTTGCGCAAAGGGTGATACTGTACTGAGCGCCATAGTGGGAATAGCAGGCTTAAAGCCTACGATTGCCGCCATTAAGCAAAAGAAAACCATAGCGCTTGCCAATAAGGAAACAATGGTAACGGCGGGTGAAACAGTAAACCGTCTTGCAAAAGAAAACGGTGTTAAGATTTTACCGGTTGACAGCGAGCACTCGGCGATTTTTCAGTCATTGCAGGGTGTTAAGCGCGAAAGCCTGAAAAGGATACTGCTTACGGCATCGGGCGGACCGTTCTTCGGCAAAACCGCCGATGAGCTTAAAAATGTCACCGCGGCTGATGCGTTAAAGCATCCCAACTGGTCTATGGGCGCCAAAATAACGGTGGACAGCGCCACCCTTATGAACAAGGGACTTGAAATAATCGAGGCGGTGCATCTTTTCGGTGTTGAGGCAAAGGATATAGAGGTGCTTGTTCACCGCCAGAGCATACTTCACTCGGCGGTGGAGCTTTGTGACGGCGCCGTTATTGCCCAACTCGGCACACCCGATATGCGGCTTCCCATTCAGTATGCACTCACCTATCCCGAAAGAACTTGTAATTTCGAGCGGCTTGATTTGTTTAAAGCGGGCACACTAACCTTTGAAAAACCGGATACCGAAACCTTCACCGCACTCCCTTTGTGCGTTAAGGCAATAAACGCGGGCGGCATATATCCCGCGGCGGTAAACGGTGCAAACGAAATGTCGGTAAAGCTTTTCCTCGAGGGCAAGATAAGGTTTCTCGATATAGCAGAGCTTAACCGCAGGGCGCTTTCGGAAATTAAAAATAAAAAGGATTTCACGATAGAGGATATATTTGAAACCGATAAGCTTGCCCGTGAGCTTGTTAACGGGTATTACCTGAAAGGGTTGTGATTTTATTCTTAAGATAGTAAACAGTGTATGGCCGTATCTTGTTGCGGTGATACTCTTTCTTTTGCTTATCGTTATTCACGAATTCGGCCATTTTATATCGGCAAAGCTTTTAGGTGTAAGGGTAAACGAATTTGCGGTGGGCTTCGGTCCGCGTCTTTGGTCAAGGAAAAAAGGCGAAACAGAATATCGCTTAAACCTTATTCCGCTTGGCGGCTACTGTGCTATGGAGGGGGAGGACAGCACCTCATCTGATCCCCGTGCTTTTTGCAACAAAAAAGCATGGCGCAGGTTTATAATCGTTTCAATGGGCGCGATATTCAATCTGCTGCTCGGCGTGATTTTAACGGCGGCGGTGCTCGCGTTCTCCACGGGTAATGCTTTTGCAACCACAACCGTTGCACAGTTTGATGAAAATGCGGTAAGTGAGCAAAGCGGACTCAAAGTGAATGATGAAATCGTCGAGATAGACGGCAGAACCATATTTACCACCTATGATTTAAGCTATGCATTTACAAATGTTAAGGGCGGTAAAATAGATATCACCGTTATCCGTGACGGTAAAAGCAAGCTGTTAAAGGATGTAACCTTTAAAACCGAAATTGAGGATAATATAACCTATTTTGATGTTGATTTTACGGTTTACGGTGAGAAAAAGACCTTTTTAAGCTTTATAAAATACACCTTTAAAACCTCGCTTTCCTACGGTGTTGTGGTGGCAAGGTCGCTTATAGACCTTATCTCGGGCAAATACGGTATAAGTGCCGTTTCGGGTCCCGTGGGGCTCACCGCGGCACTCGGGAACGCGGCAAAGCAAAATCTTATGAACCTTTTACCGATTATGGCGCTTATCACCATCAATTTAGGTATAGCAAATCTACTGCCGCTCCCCGCGCTTGACGGCGGCAGGCTGTTGTTTATCCTTATTGAGATGATAACAAGAAAGCCCGTGCCGCAAAAGTTCGAGGGACTTGTTCACACGGTGGGCTTTATGATACTGCTGGGCCTTATGCTCCTTGTAACGGCAAAGGATATCTTTACTCTGATATTTTAAAAGAGGGAATAAACGTGTATACCAACAAAACCACAAAAAAAATAAAGGTGGGCAACACCTGTATAGGCGGCGGTTCACCCATAACCGTTCAGTCTATGCTCAATGTTCCTGCGGCTGATATAGAGGGAAATGTGCGTCAGGCTGTCAGGCTTCAAAATGCGGGCTGTGATATAGTAAGGGTATCAATTCCCGATAAGGATGCTTTAAGGCTTATTCCCGCAATAAAGGATAAGATAAGCATTCCGCTTGTGGCTGATATACATTTTGATGCAAATCTTGCCGTTGAGAGTGTTCACGCCGGTGTGGATAAGGTGAGAATAAACCCCGGTAATATCGGCGATGAGCAAAAGGTGGCGCTTGTGGCAAAAACCTGCCGCGATGCGAATGTTCCCATAAGAATAGGTGTAAACTCAGGCTCGCTTGAAAAGGAGATACTCGCAAAATACGGCGCCCCCACACCCAAGGCTATGCTTGAAAGCGGGCTTTACCATATAAGACTTCTCGAGAAATACGATTTTTGTGATATAGTGCTTTCGCTTAAATCCTCCGATACCGAAAAGATGTACAGGGCATACACTCTTGCGGCAGAGGAGTGCCCCTATCCTCTCCATCTCGGCGTTACCGAGGCGGGGACCGAAAACACCGGTATAATAAAATCAGCTGCGGGCATAGGAGGACTTTTGCTTGCCGGAATAGGCGATACCGTAAGAATATCGCTTACAGATGACCCCGTAAAAGAGGTGGAGGCGGCAAAGAAGCTGCTTTGTGCCATAGGTGTTAAAAAAAGCGGAGTGCGGTTTGTTTCATGCCCCACCTGCGGCAGAACACAGATAAACCTTATTAAGATTGCAAACGAGGTTGAAAGGCGACTTGAGAACGTTGATAAGGATATAACCGTAGCGGTTATGGGCTGTGTTGTAAACGGGCCCGGTGAGGCAAAAAATGCCGATATAGGCATAGCCGGCGGTAAAAACTGCGGTGTGATTTTTAAAAACGGCGAAATACTTAAAAGCAATATCCCCGAGCAGATGCTTGCGGATGAGCTTATGGCGGAAATAGAAAAGATGTAAATTAACGGAGTGTAAAAAATGCTTGTCTTCAGCGAACTTTTCGGTTCCTATCTTGATGAAAAAACTCTTTCGGCATTTGAAAATGCCGAAATAATATCCTGCAATACATTCGGTGACGACCGAAAAATTGAATTAAAATTAAAATCGGATAAGTACATACCGTCAAAGCATGTCAAAACCTTTAAGGGCATTATGATAAACGCCCTTAAGCTTGAATTACTTGATTTGGACTGTGCCTACCCCGAGTCTGCCTTGTGCGAGACGGCGCTTGCGGATATGGCGGATGAAATTGCCGAGAAAAACTCGCTTGTAAACGGTTATCTTAACGGCGCTTCTTATTCGCTGAACGGTAACTGTGTTACACTAACACTCAAGTTCGGCGGACTTGACTCGCTTAAAGCCGCCGATTTTGAAAAGCTTTACACATCGCTTATAAATGAGCGCTTCGGCGTTGCTGTTACCGTAGGGTTTGACGGGCAGACCGAGAATGTAAAAATAGAGGTACCGAAGGTCAGTGAGCCTTCAAAAAAGCCCGTATCCGCGGCTTCTGAAAAAATAAGCTTTGAAAAGCGCACCGATATACCCGAAAACGGTCTTGTGTATCTTGATAATCCGCAGTTGTTTTACGGACGTAAGCCTGACGGTAAGATAAAGCCCATGATAGAGGTAACCGAGGAGGACTCTTTAATTACCTGCTTCGGTGAGGTCTTTTCGCGTGAAGACCGCCGCATAAACACCCGCCGCGGCGAATCGGTGATAGTTAAGTTCAATTTCAGCGACCACACCAATTCGCTCTGCTGCAGTATGTTCGTACCGGTGGACAAGATAAAACAGTTATCTCCGCTCAAGGACGGCGAGTGGGTGCTTATAAGCGGCAACTATAAGTTTGATGACTATAAGCACGATTTTGTGCTTGAGCCTAAATCCATATCGCTTTTACAGCCCTATGAGGAAACCGATGATTACGAGGGCGAAAAGCGTATAGAGCTTCATTGCCATACCAATATGTCGGCAAAGGATGCCGTTTCGAGCGCCGGTGATATCATAAACCGCGCAAACCGTTGGGGGCATAAGGCTATTGCCATAACAGACCACGGTGTTGTGCAGGCATATCCCGTTGCTGCGGCGGCGGTTAAGAAAATCCGCAAAAAGGGCGGAGATTTCAAGGTAATATACGGTATTGAAAGCTACTTTGTGGACGATATCCGTCACGATATAAAAGGTCTTTCAAGCAAGGAAATAGCCGAATACCGCAATCATCAGATAATTCTTGTTAAAAACGCGGTGGGACTTAAAAATCTCTATAAGCTTGTATCAAACGCGCATCTTTGCAACTTCCATTCAAAACCCATTACTTTGCGCAGTGAACTTGATAAATACCGCGAGGGACTGATAATAGGCTCCGCCTGTGAACAGGGCGAGCTTTACCGCGCGGTGGTGGACGGTGCCGACCACGATACCCTTATTGAAATAGCAAAATATTACGATTATCTTGAAATACAGCCTATCGGCAATAACGCCTTTATGGTGCGTGACTCGGTAAAACCCGATAAGATAAACAAGAAAACGGGTGCACCCATCAAAAACCGTTTTAAAATGGTTACAAGCGTTGAGGTTATCAAGGATTTTAACCGTAAAATAGTCGAGATAGCCGATGAACTCGGACTGCCGGTAGTTGCCACGGGTGACGTGCACTTCCTTAAAAAGCAGGACGGTATTATCCGTCAGATAGTTATGGCGGGGCAGGGCTTTGACGATATAGAGTATCAGGCACCGCTTTACCTTAAAACCACCTCCGAAATGCTCGAGGATTTTGCATATTTCGGTGACAGGGCAAAGGAGTTTGTTATAAATAACCCTCAAAAGATAGCCGATTTAATCGAGCAGGATGTTGTAAAGGTGCTTGATAAAAGCTGTCCGCCCGTAATCGAGGGGTCAGACGATATGTTACGCAGCATCTGTAACGATAATGCGCACCGTATTTACGGTGATAACCTCCCCGAAATAGTTGAGCACCGCCTTAGTAAAGAGCTTAATTCAATTATCAGTAACGGCTTTTCGATAATGTATATTTCGGCGCAAAAGCTTGTTGCCTACAGTGAGAGCAAGGGCTATCTTGTAGGCTCGCGAGGCTCGGTAGGCTCCTCTTTCGTTGCCACAATGGCAGGAATATCCGAGGTAAACCCACTGCCGCCGCACTATGTTTGCCCAAAATGTAAAAACAGCGAGTTCTTTACTGACGGTTCGGTGGGCTCTGGCTTTGACCTGCCTGCCAAAAACTGTCCCGAATGCGGCACGCCTTATGACCGCAACGGTCACGATATCCCCTTTGAAACCTTTTTGGGCTTTGAGGGAGATAAGGTGCCCGATATAGACCTCAACTTCTCCGATGAGGTACAGAACGATGTTCAGGAGTATACCAAAACACTGTTCGGTCCCCAAAATGTATTCAAGGCGGGAACGGTATCAACCATAGCCGAGAAGACTGCTTTCGGTTTTGCAAAGGCATATTGCGAGAAAATGGGAATAACCTTAAGTCCTGCCGAGCTTGACCGCCTTGCAAAGAGCACCGAAGCGGCGGAGGTTAAGAGCACAACAGGTCAGCACCCCGCGGGTATGATAATCGTTCCGCAGGGTATGGAAATATACGATTTTTGCCCCGTTCAGCACCCTGCTGATGATGTTAAGTCGGATATCATCACCACCCATTTCGAGTTTAAATATATTCACGATGCACTTTTAAAACTTGATGAGCTCGGTCACGTTGTGCCCACTATGTATAAGTATCTTGAGGAGTATTCGGGCATAAAGGTTTCCGATGTTTCGATGAGTGACGAAAAGGTTTACAGCCTTTTCACCTCAACCGATGCGCTCGGTGTTGCTCCCGAGGATATAGAATCCAAAACCGGCACTTTAAGTCTGCCCGAGTTCGGCACACGCAACACACGCGATATGCTTATGGACTGCAAGCCCAAAACCTTTGCCGACCTGCTGCAGATATCGGGTCTGTCCCACGGTACAAACGTTTGGCACGGCAACGCAAAGGACCTTATTGATAACGGAACCTGTACGATTTCAGAGGTTATCGGTACCCGTGATAACATAATGGTTTACCTTATACATATGGGTATGGACGAGGGACGCGCCTTCAATATTACCGAAACCGTGCGTAAAGGTAAGTATGCCAAGGGTATGATAAGTGAGGAAGAATGGCAGCATATGGCGGACGATATGCGTGCGGTAAACGTTCCCGAATGGTATATCGAAAGCTGCAAGAAAATCGAGTATATGTTCCCCAAAGCACACGCTACCGCTTATGTTATCTCTGCAATAAGGGTTGCATGGTATAAGGTATATAAGCCCCTTGAATACTACTGTGCGTACTTTACGGCACGTCCCGAGGACGTTGATGTTCCGATACTTATGAAGGGTATAGGTGCGGTAAAGGATTATTTGCGCGATATCAGGTTAAAAGGCAAGGAAGCAAGTAAAAAAGAGCTTGATGTATACGAAAATATGCTCATATTCAATGAAATGCTTTCAAGAGGTATCGAGATATTGCCCATTGATATAAAGCATTCTCACGCTATGAAATACCTGCCCGAAAACGGCAAGATGCGTTTGCCCTTCGGCGCGCTTTCGGGTGTTGGCGAAAAGGCGGCATATTCAATATACGAAGCGGCACAAAAGGACGACTATGTATCGGTTGAGGATTTTGCGCTTACAGCCGGTGTTTCAAAAACAATTATCGAGTCACTTGTGGACCTCGGTGCTATGGGTGACCTGCCCGATACAAATCAGATATCCATGTTTTGATACAAAATAAATATTTCCCGAACAGGCGCAAATGAGCTTGTTCGGGTTTTTCTTTTAGGCTGTGGCGGATATTTTTTTGTAAAAAATAAAAAAAAGGTTGCAATTTTGTAACTTTTAGGTATAATATTAATGTAGTTATTACAAAATTGTAACTTTTCAAGGCTTGAGAAAGGGGGCTACGGCTATTTTTGACGATGCAATTTCATATATAGCAGACAATATAAAAAAATCGGTTGCCAAGGCTAAAGCGCACGAAAAAAGAACAAGAATAACCGTATTCTCCGTTTTAACGGTTATATGTATAGTGATAAGTCTTGTGTCGGTAGGCGCAAAGGTAGCTTATAAAGTAAATTATGCCGGCAAGTATATTGCCACGGTAAGAAACAAGGCACAGTTTTTAAGTGCTGCCGAAACTGTAAGAGGGCTTATAGTGAGCGATAACACCGAAAACGCGGTTGCCGTTCCTTTGTATGCCGCAACCCTTACCTTTGATTCGGGCATTGATGATGATGAAACCGTGGTAAATGCCATAATTAAAAACAGTAATAATATATGTAAGGCATCGAGTGTTGAGGTTGACGGCGAGCAGGTGGCCTGCATAGAGAAAAAGCAGTTCGATTCATATCTTGATGAAAGATATAAAGCCACCGCACCCGAGGGCACTACCGGTACAACCGAGTTTGTTGACGGCAATGTATCCGTAAGTGAGGGTCTTTATCTTAAATCGGATGTTATGGATATTATGTCGGTAAAGCCGATGCTTTCAAGCCTTGCCGTAAAGGCGGTTGTTACGGTTGAAAGCGATATTGAGACAAGCTATAAGACCGTTAACAAGGTTGATTCAAACAAGGCTATCGGTTACCGCAGAATAGAAACCGAGGGCAAAAAAGGTATAAACCACGTTGTTGATAACGTAACCTATATGAACGGCGAGGAAATCTCCCGTGAAAGAATATCCGAAACAGTTATAGCGGAGCCCGTAAGCTGTGTTGTTGTGATAGGCAATGCCATCACAAAGGTAAAATCAAAGGGCGGTGTCACCGCGGCAAGCGCCGGATTTGTATTTCCGCTTCCCAAGGGCAAGTGGAAGTTTAACGCCGGTTACGGTGACGGCAGAGGTCACAAGGGTGTTGACCTCGGATGCGATAAGGGTACACAGATATTCGCCGTTAAGGACGGTGTTGTAACCAAAGCCGGTTGGTATTCATCTTATGGCTACAGAGTGGTTATAAACCACGGAAACGGTCTTTCAACCCTTTATGCCCATGCTTCCACACTGTGTGTAAGCGAGGGTGAGCATGTAAAGGCGGGTGATGTTATCGCTCTTGCAGGCAGAACGGGTAACGCGAGCGGAGACCATCTGCATTTTGAGGTTATCAGCGGTAATAAAAACCTTAATCCCGCACCGTATATAGGACTGTAAAAAATAAAATAAGTAAATCCCGACTGATTGATATACACCCCAAAAGTCAGAAGCTTTTGGAGGGAATATCAGATTTCAGTCGGGATTTTTTTACTTGTTGCGACGCATCTTTAAGTTTATTTTCACTTGCCACACCTTGTGCGGTTTCAAGCACACCCCCCTATCAAATAACGAGAATGTTGTACTTAAAATACCG
>JAZUGP010000065.1:0-3384 GCA_045641225.1 Acutalibacteraceae bacterium | reverse complement strand
CAAAAACTGTAGTAGAATATATAAAAACATTCAGAGGTGAATAATATTGGTAACAAGAAAAGATGTAGCATTAAAAGCTAATGTTTCACAAGCAACAGTCACAAATGTATATAACCAATCAAAATATGTTTCGCCGGATATACGGGAACGGGTTTTTGAAGCCGCAAAAGAAGTCGGCTATATGCAAAACGAACCTATGGAATTTGTTTTTTTATGCGATGACCCGTCAAATCCACACAATATTGATATTTTTGAGGGCATGGTTTCTGCCGCATTGGAGCAAGGTGCATTGGTTTCAATGATACCGTTTTCTAACGATTTCGATTTGATTTGCAACGCTTTAATCAGGAAACACATAGCCGGCGTATTCGTTTCAAACGCATATCACAAAATATCAAAAGAATCAATAAAAAAGCTTGAAAAAAACAGTATTGTAGTTTCAAGCTCCTGGAATGATTTTCAAGTCGATATTTCCATGATTCCGTCTATTGCTGTTGATTATCTCGTAAGTATAGGTCACAAAGATATATGCTATTTAACTAACAGGTCCATTTCTGATTTTGATTCTGACAATTTCAAACTCGCTTTAGAAAAAAACAACATTACCTATTCTGACGACTCAATAATCCCGGGATGTTTTCCTTATAAAGCCGATTTAATAAACGGATATTCGGCAACAAAAAATGCTCTCATAAATAAAAAGTCATTTACCGCAATAATAGCGGTAAATGACCTTATGGCGATTGGTGCTACAAGGGCAATAATTGAATCGGGCTTAACTATACCGGATGATATTTCAATTGTATCGTGTGATGATATACGATTTTCAGAGTTTTGCACACCGCCACTTACAACAGTTCACTTACCTGCAAAGTCTTTGGGGAAAACTTGCCTTTCAAATATGATTCTACGGAAGATGGGTAAAAGTCCTTCAATCAGTCACGCAAATATCAATATTATTGTTCGCAACTCATCAGCGCCTCCAAAAAAACATAATTAAAGGGGTTATTTAATGCCTATTACATTTGAAGAAAAAACAAAGCAGTTTTATATTTCGACTGACAATACAACCTATATCATTGAGTTACTTGACGGCAAAATCCCGGTTCATAGATATTGGGGTAACACCTTAAAAAATATGCCGTCAATCGAAAATACTAACGAAGATTTTAATACTATCTACTGTATAGAAAATACCAAAAATCCGTCAGCACTTTCAACCGGAACAATCCCTCTTGAATACGGAATATACGGCACGGGAGATATGAGAGAACCGGCGGTTTCTGTCCAGTTGTCAGACGGCAGTTTTACGCTTGAACCCAAATATTTATCCCATAAAATATATGAAGGAAAACCGTCAATAAACGGTCTTCCGTCCTCTTATGCTGTTAATGACGATGCAACTACATTAGAACTGACATTGGAGGATAAAGCATCAAACATAAACATCATTCTTTATTACACTGTTTTTGAAGAATACGATATAATCACAAGAAGCACAAAAATAGTTAACTTAGGTGAAAAATCAATAGATATTAAAAGAATTTCAAGTGCGTGTGTTGACTTTTATGATTCTTCACTTGAAATAGTACATCTTCCGGGGTCTTGGGCAAGAGAGCGGCATATCGAGCGTTCAAAACCAAACCACGGGATAATGCGTTTTGATTCAAAGCGTGGCGCTTCGGGACATTGCGAAAATCCGTTTATAGCAATGTGCGAGCCGAATGCAACCGAAACAAATGGTGATGTTTACGCTATGAACTTGGTGTATAGCGGTAACTTTGAAATTGTTGCAGAGCTTGACCCATTTAACACGCTTCGTACTTTTATCGGCATAAACAGCTTTAATTTTTCTTGGAAACTTAATCAGAATGAAGAATTTGCTTCACCCGAAACAGTTATGACCTACTCGTCAAAAGGTTTTGGTGATATGTCAAGAAATCTTCATAACTTCTACCGTAACTGTTTATGCAGAGGTAAATATCAGCACTCTACAAGACCTGTTTTAATAAATAACTGGGAAGCAACATATTTTGATTTTAACGAAGAAAAAATACTTGCTATTGCCGAAAAAGCCAAAGAAGTCGGAATAGATATGTTAGTGCTTGATGACGGTTGGTTCGGAAAAAGGAATAATGACGATTCATCGCTTGGCGATTGGTATCCAAACAAAGAAAAACTGCCGAACGGTCTTACCGGTCTTGGCAAAAAACTTAACGGATTGGGTATGAAATTCGGTGTTTGGTTTGAGCCGGAAATGGTAAGTCCTGACAGTGATTTATATAAGATACATCCCGATTGGTGTATTCATATTGACGGCAGAACACCGCACCTTGGAAGAAATCAGTTAGTGCTTGATTTATCAAGAAAAGAAGTTTGTGATTACATAATCGGATTTTTAACCGAAAACCTTTCAAATGCACCTATTTCTTATGTTAAATGGGATATGAACAGATATATCAGCGATATACCTTCAACCGAATTGTCCCATAGATATATTCTCGGTCTTTATTCGGTTTTGGAAGCGGTAACAAGCAAATTCCCCGATGTTTTATTTGAAGGCTGTGCAGGTGGCGGTGGAAGGTTTGACCCTGGTATGCTTTACTATTTCCCGCAAATTTGGTGCAGTGATGACACCGACGCCGTTGAGCGTTTATACATACAATACGGAACAAGTTTTGCTTACCCAACCTGCACTATGGGTTCTCATATTTCCGCCTGTCCAAATCATCAAATCGGAAGGACAACACCTTTCTCTATGCGAGGAAATGTTGCAATGTCGGGGCAGTTCGGATATGAGCTTGACCTATCTACACTTACTGTTGACGAAATCAAAACCGTAAAAGAGCAGGTTGCTTTTTATAAAGCACACAGAGAAACAATCCAATTCGGAGATATGTTCAAACTTTCTTCTCCGTTTGAAAGCAATATTGCATCTTGGCAGTTTATTTCAAAAGACAAAAACGAAGTTGTTGCATTTTTCTTTACAATCTGCGGAAAGGCAAATACTTTGCACAAAATGATTAAACTTCAAGGGCTTGAAACCGATTGCAATTATAAATGTGCAGAAAACGGTAAAATTTATTCAGGCGCATATCTTATGCAGTTTGGTTTACCCGCTTTTCAAAACGCTGACTACATAAGCAATATTATTGTGTTAAAGAAAGAGATATAGTTATTAAAGCAAAAGAAAGAAGCAATGCCTCATTTTTCAAAAAGGCATTGCTTTTATTATATGTTTTTTACTCGTTGTTGCTTTTTACATTATGAGATAATTATATTGGCCGTATAATCCGTGAGCAATTTCATTTGCTCTATACAATTTTTTGCATACGGTGTTAATTCGGTTGATTCTCTGTTTCGTGCTATGTTTTCCGTCTTTAT
>JAZUGP010000064.1:0-5313 GCA_045641225.1 Acutalibacteraceae bacterium | reverse complement strand
TTTTCGTTGTAGGGGACGATGACCGCATCGTCCCGTTTTTAATAAACGATGCCCACATCGCCCCTTGCGATATTGCATAATATTTTTTCTTGTTTACCATTTTAAAAAAATAACCGACAGCACCCAAATAGGTACAGTCGGTTATTGTGATTGGAGTACAAAAAAGATATTTTCGACAAATCGGCGGATGGGGTTGAACCTGTGGGATAAAAAGTGATGTTTGCCCTGACGGGCAAGTGATGTTGCTCGTTTCACTCGCAGTGATGTTTTTGCTTCGCAAAAGTGATGTGATGTGTTCCACTCACGCGCCGCCGCGCACATCACTCGCCGTAGGCGAACATCACGCACAAAGTGCACATCATGTTCCACGCAGTGGAACACAACGTTCAAAAAACGAAAAGTTTCTGTCGAAACTTGTCGTTTTTTGTTGGTGGAGCATCCGCAACCATAGACGAACTTACGGTCGGGCACAAAAACTTTATGTTTGCACTGACCGTATTCTCGAATTGGGTGCCGAGCTCCTCGGCTGGTGGAGACGGAGAGGATCGCCCGGCGACTGCCGTCACCGACACGCACCCGTCCTTTTTGCTCGTCCACCGGAAGAGCAAAATTCGCTTACGCGAACCGGACTTTTCGATCCTCTCCTTACAGTTACAAAATTAAAAAAGGCGGCACCAAAGGTGCTGCCTTCTTTAATTGGTGGAGACGGAGAGGATCGAACTCTTGACCTCATGACTGCCAGTCATGCGCTCTCCCAGCTGAGCTACGCCCCCGAGTGATGTAATCATAACATATAGTCTTGAGTTTTGCAAGCATTTTATTTATGAAAGTCCCAAAAAAATACTTTTTAAATTTCTGCTTGACAAGTAAGAGCTATAGGTATATAATACCTTTGTTGCAAAACCAAAGACAGCAGGTGACCTATCGGTCGTAAGTTTAACGCCTGCCGAGGTGCGCGAGAATATGTTTTATCATATCCGCCCATCGTCTTTGGGCGGATATTTTTATTCGCCTATCTTTTTTCGGAGGTGAACACATTGCCTAACGCAAAGGTTTTAGAACAGAAGAAGCAAATCGTTGCCGAGGTTGCAGAGAAGATAAACGGCTCTGTTGCAGGTGTTATCGTTAATTATTCGGGTACTTCCGTTGCCGATGATACCGCACTCCGTAAAGAGCTCCGCGAAGCAGGTATTGATTACTTTGTAGTTAAGAACACCTTGCTTGCCCGTGCGATTGAGGGTACTGACCTTGAAAGCATTAAGGAAGTTCTCGAGGGAACAACCGCTATTGCCGTTTCGAAGGAAGACCACACCGCAGCGGCAAGAATTCTCGGAAAGTTCGCTGAGAATCACGAAAGCTTTAAGATAAAGGCCGGCTATCTTGACGGTAAGCCGATTGATCTTGAAACCGTTGATGCTCTTGCAAAGCTTCCCACAAGAGATGTTCTCCTTGCAACAGTTGTTGCAGCATTCCAGGCGCCTATCGCGGCATTTGCACGTGCCGTACAGGCTATCGTCGATAAAGACGGCGCTGCAGGTGAACCCGCAGCAGAATAATATTTAAAAAAATAAAATTATTGGAGGAAAATCAAAATGGCATCTGAAAAGATTACAGCAATGATTGAAGAGATTAAGGCTCTTACCGTTCTTGAATTATCAGAACTTGTTAAAGCAGTAGAAGAGGAATTCGGCGTATCCGCAGCAGCGGCAGTAGCAGTAGCCGCTCCCGCAGCAGGCGCAGCCGCAGCAGCTGAAGAGAAGTCCGAGTTTGAGGTTGTTCTTAAGGAAGCAGGCGCAGAGAAGATTAAGGTTATTAAGGTTGTTCGTGAGATCACCGGCCTTGGCCTTGCCGATGCAAAGGCTCTTGTTGACGGCGCACCCAAAACCCTTAAGGAGAGCGCAGGCAAAGAAGAAGCTGAAGAAATCAAAGCTAAGCTTACCGAAGTTGGCGCAACCGTTGAGCTTAAGTAATTTATTACTTACAGATTTAAAGCCCGAATTATTCGGGCTTTATTTTTTTTGATTTTTTGTTGACTTGACGGGGAGAATAAGTATAATATAGTTGAACAGTTGTTCAACTAATGCAATAAGGGGCGGCGGTTATGGAGAATAAATATTTTTGCGACTGTGAGGTTATCCACGAGGATGCGGTAAACGAGGTGCGCGCAAAGCTTTTGTGCGAGAATGAGTATTTTAGCCTTGCCGAGCTTTATAAGATGTTCGGTGACGGCACGCGGCTGAAAATATTGCACGCGCTCGAAACAAAAGAGCTTTGCGTTTGCGACCTTGCCGTTTTGCTGGGAGTTACAAAATCCGCGGTTTCGCATCAGCTTAAGGTGTTGCGGCTTGCAAACCTTGTAAGATTTCGCAAGGCAGGGCAGATAGTTTTCTATTCTTTGGCTGATACCCATGTGAAAAGGATACTTGATATGGGCCTTGAGCATTTAAAGGATTAAAAGCGCAGTTTTTCATATAATTATAACAAGGTGAAAAAATGGAACAAGAAAAAGAAACAAACATAAAAGCCGTGATTTGTCTTGCCGTGGGCACGGCTTTATTTGCGGCGGGGCTTATATCAGGCGCGGTGCTTAATGCGCAGGCGGTGATAAAACTCGCCTTTTTTGTACCCGCATACCTTATACTCGGTGCAAAGGTGCTTTTAAATGCGGCAAAAAATGCAGCTCGCGGCAAGGTGTTTGACGAAAACTTTTTGATGAGCATATCAACCATAGGTGCGTTCATAATAGGCGAATATCCCGAGGCGGTAGCCGTAATGCTGTTTTATCGGGTGGGAGAGTATTTTGAGGATTTATCGGTAGAACACTCAAAAAAATCAATCACAAAGCTTATGGATATCCGACCCGATTATGCTTTGGTGCAACGAAACGGTGAGTGCGTAAAGGTACCGCCCGAAACGGTGGAAACAGGCGAAACGGTAATAATAAAGCCCGGTGAAAAAATCCCGCTTGACGGCATTGTTATATCCGGTATCTCAACACTTGATACCAAGGCTCTCACGGGCGAGTCACGTCCTAAAACGGTAATCGCAGGCGGAGAGGTGCTTTCGGGCTGTATAAATCAAAGCGGTGTTTTGAGCATAAGGGTAACAAAAGCTTTCGGCGACTCAACCGCATCAAAAATAATCGAGCTTGTTGAAAGCTCTGCAGAGAAAAAAGCACCCACGGAAAACTTTATCACCACGTTCGCAAGGTATTACACTCCTGTGGTGGTGATATTTGCCGTGTTGCTTGCATTACTGCCTCCGCTCTTCTTCGGCGGCTGGGCTGAGTGGATAAAAAGGGGACTTGTGTTTCTTGTTATTTCCTGCCCCTGTGCGCTTGTTATTTCGGTACCGCTCGCGTTTTTCGGCGGTATCGGTGCAGCCTCAAAACAGGGTGTACTCATAAAGGGCGGCAACTATCTTGAGGCGCTTTGCCATGTTGACACCGTTGTTTTTGATAAAACCGGAACGGTCACAAAAGGAAACCTTAAAACCTGCGGCATATCCGCGTTTAACGGCTTTAGTGAAAATCAAGTGCTGATGCTTGCCGCGGTTTGTGAAAGCTTTTCAAATCACCCGATATCAAAGGCGGTGCTTGATACCTTCGGCAAAAGTCCCGATAAGTCAGCCGTTTCGGATTATAAGGAAATTGCGGGTATGGGTGTAAGCGTTATCTTTGAGGGCAAAAAAATACTTGCCGGCAACGAAAAGCTTATGATTGACGGCAATATAGCCTACACCCCCTGCGATAAGGCAGGCACAAAGGTATATGTTGCATTTGACGGTGTGTTCGCCGGCTGTATTTTAATAGCCGATGAGCTAAAGCCCGACAGCAAAAAAGCAATATCAGATTTAAAAAAACTCGGTGTTAAAAAGGCCGTTATGCTAACGGGTGACGATGAGAAAATCGGCGGCGCGACAGCAAAAGAGCTCGGTATTGATGAATACCGAGCCGAACTGCTCCCCGATGAAAAAGCGAAAATGCTCGAAGCAATTTTAAGCAGGGAGCATAAAGACGGTAAGGTTGCTTTTGTAGGGGACGGTATAAATGATGCGCCGGCGCTCGCATTAGCCGATATAGGTATCGCTATGGGAGGCTTAGGCTCCGATGCCGCCATAGAGGCGGCGGACGTGGTGCTGATGACAGATGAGCTGTCAGGACTTGTAAGGGCGGTAGGTGTTGCGCGCGAAACCAAAAAAATCGTGGTGCAGAATATCGTTTTCTCGCTCGCCGTTAAAATCTGCTTTCTTGCTTTGGGTGCGTTGGGCATCGCCGGAATGTGGGAGGCGGTGTTCGGCGATGTGGGTGTCGCCCTTATCGCCGTCTTAAACTCGATGAGGATACTGAAAAAGTAATTACTCAAACAGCGAAAAAAATACTTTGCGGATTTATTATTTAGACAATTCAAGAGAATCTAAAATATTTGTTATTGCGGGGTGATTACACACCTTCAAAATATCTGTTTTTGAATTATCGCTCTGTATCAGCACAAACAGAGTCGAGAAAGCATCGCTTTTATCAGTGATTTTTAGGCGGTATTCGCAGAAGCTTTCGTCATTATCCGCATAAATTGCTTTTTGCCCGGAAAGGTCACCTACACTTACTTTGCTTGGGCTTTCAATAACGGTATACAAGTTTTTGAAATCGTCTGATTCGAAAAACCTTGACGGCTCTTCAAATTCAAAACCTATCGTAATACGGAACAAATCATCTGCGACTGATATTTCAAACAGTTCATCTGATTTTTTTTCGTGTTCTAATAAAAACGAATCATCAGGTATAGTAAAGGCTATACCTCTTTTGTGAAATTTTTGATTTTTGCAGTAAAACATAGCTGTTCCTCAATTCTGTTTTATATTTTGTGTAATCAAACCAAGCGGTGCCAATATTACTCAATCGACAAAAGCCGAGCATTAAAACAACGCTGTAAGCATATATTATCACATTGTTTTTGCGAAATATGTCGAAATAGGTAGACAACTAAAAAATATTTTTTCAACAAAAAAGAGCCGCAAAGGAGACTTGTTGTTAAGGACAGTATTGCGAGATAACCGCCACAGAATGTGGTGAGTAAGTGCGCACTTATAAGCAAAAACCGGCTGATAAATAAAATCAGTCGGTTTTTTTTATTCAGCCGGTATTATTGTCGATATGTTTGCCCACGGGCAAACTCGATATATTTCTGCTCCGCAGAAATTCGATATGAAATAAATCCCTCTTGCACCGCAGTGCATATCGAGTTGCACCTCAACATATCGAGCCTATAAGGCATATCGAAAATCCCGTCAGGGATTTATTTCGTTGCAGTGTGT
>JAZUGP010000063.1:0-14682 GCA_045641225.1 Acutalibacteraceae bacterium | reverse complement strand
GTTGATGAGGGTATGGTTGCGTATACCGATCCTCCGAAGACCTCTGCACAGGCACCCGGCACCAAGGTTAAGATTTATGTAAGCGGCGGTCAGTCCAAGCAGACTGATGTTCCCAATGTTGTGGGTCTTACCGAGGGTCAGGCAAAAGCAGATCTTGAGGATAAGGGACTTTTGGTTAAGGTTGAACAGCGTGACCTTACCGCTGAAGAAAAGTCATTTAAAAAAGGCTATGTTATTTCTCAAACTCCCGACTCCACACAAAAGGTTGAAAAGGGAACTACCGTTACGATTTATGTAAGCACCGGTGTTGTAAATTACGGATATGACCTTGAAATTAAATTTTCCGCGGATATAAGAGATTATGTTGAAAAGCGCGGCAAGGTTTCACTCTGGGTGGACGGCAAGCTGTTAAAGGAAAGCGAAGAACTTGATTTTTCAAAGAAGAGCTATACCTTTAAGGGACTTACAGCCAATGAAAACTCGGTTGAGATGCGCGTTAAGATTTCTGATACTCTCAACAAGACCGAGACCGATTATCAGGATATTCTTGTTGACACCTCAAACGGCAAATATTCCGTAATCACCACATATAAGGTTATTAACACCGACCCTAAAAAGGCTGAGTCCTCCGAAGACGACTGATAACTTATGTGCGGAATAATCATTAAGGCAATATCTTCTTTTTACTATGTTGACTTGGGTGAAAAAATCATAGAGTGTAAAGCAAGGGGAAATTTCCGTAAAGCGGGGATTTCCCCCGTTGTCGGTGACAGGGTTCAAATATCGCTTAATGATGAAAGCCACGGTGTGATAGAGAGCATAAACGAGCGCAAGAATTATCTTTTGCGTCCCCTTATAGCAAATCTCGATAAACTTTTTATTGTTTCAGCATACAGTGTACCCGCTCCCGATACACTTATGATAGACCGGCTTACGGCACTTTCGGAATATAACGGCATAGAGCCGATTATAGTTTTTAATAAAAGCGATATGGGAAGCCTTGATGAGTTTGCCCGTATTTACCGTAATGCAGGATTTGAAACGCACGTTATTTCAGCCAAAACAGGTGAGGGAACCGAGGGCGTTAAGAAAAGTGCCGAGGGTTCAATTTGCGCTTTTGCGGGCAATTCCGGTGTGGGCAAATCGAGTATAATAAACTGTCTGTTTGATGAGCTTTCGCTTAAAACCGGTGAGGTTAGCGCGAAACTCGGCAGAGGAAGGCACACAACTCGCCATACCGAGTTGTTTTTACAAAAAAACGGCGGATATATTGCCGATACACCCGGTTTTGCTTCTATTGACAGTGCCGATGGCTCTTTCGGGTTTAAAGAAAATCTTGTCCGTTGCTTCAGAGATTTTTCTTCATATACCGATAACTGTAAGTTTACCTCCTGCTCACACACCTGCGAAAAAGGGTGTGCAGTACTTGCGGCTGTCCACGACGGAAAAATCGAAAAGACAAGACATGAAAGCTATCTTACAATATTTAACGAACTTAAGCATCTTAAAGAATGGAATAAATGATCAAAGGGGTTTTATATAAATGACAGGCGTTTCGCTGTTTCTTATAGCGGTAGGGCTTTCGATGGATGCCTTTGCGGTATCGGTTTGCAAGGGACTGAATATGAAAAAGATAAATTGCAAACAGACAGCGCTTATATCATTGTTTTTCGGCGGATTTCAGGCACTTATGCCGCTCATCGGATTTTTTTTGGGCCAGCAGTTTGCATCGTACATAAAGAAATTTGACCATTGGATAGCATTTATTCTTTTGGTGTTTATAGGCGGGAAGATGGCAATAGAATCCTTCGGCAAAACCGATCAGGATGATACATCGGAAAGTTTTAAAATCCCCGAGCTTTTGGTTTTGGCGGTAGCCACAAGTATAGACGCACTTGCCGTTGGTATCACGTTTGCTTTTTTGGGAGAGGGCAATATTTTTCTTGCTGTCTTTGAAATAGGCGTTATTACCTTTTTGCTTTCAGCGATAGGGGTATTTGTCGGGCATAAGTTCGGTGTACTCTTTAAAAGCAAAGCTGAGCTTTTCGGCGGTGTTATACTTATTCTTATCGGTGTAAAGATTTTGCTCGAACACCTTAATATCGTAAAGTTTCCTTTTTAATTTTTATGCGCAAAAAGAGGGCGGTTGGCTTTATACCAATCGCCCTTTAATAATGCTTACTGCCTTAAATAAACGCATCATGAACAACCGAAACCGCTTTATCGGCGAGATTTCTGTCAATCAAAACGGAAATCTTGATTTCACTTGTTGAAATCATCTTTATGTTTATACCGGCATCGTAAAGCGCCTCAAACATTTTAGAGGCAACACCGGGGTGGCTTTCCATACCTGCGCCGACTATTGAAACCTTTGCGATATTCTTGTTAACGCTTACATTGTTAAAATCAAGAATCGCTTTTAAAGCTTCAATTTGTTCAAGTGCATCATCACACTGAGAATTTGAAACGGTAAATGAAATATCTTTTGTGCCGTCTCTTCCTACGGACTGTAAAATCATATCAACATTTACCTTTTTTTGTGCCAAAATATTGAATATTTTGAAAGCGATTCCGGGAGCGTCTTTAAGACCCACAATCGACAGACACGAAACGTTTTCATCCTTTGCAACACCGCGAATTAATGTTTTTTCCATTTTAACCTTCTCCTTTACAACGGTTCCGTTTTTCAACTCAAGGCTTGAAAGAACTTCAAGCTCAACATTATACTTCTTTGCCATTTCAACCGAACGGTTATTAAGCACCTGTGCGCCGAGTGCCGCAAGCTCAAGCATTTCGTCATAGGTGATTTCATCCATCTTCGCTGCTGTGGGTACCTTGCGCGGATCGGCGGTGTAAACACCGTCAACATCGGTGTAGATCTGACAGCGGTCGGCATTAAGCGAAGCGGCAATCGCCACCGCACTTGTATCGGAACCGCCTCTGCCGAGGGTGGTGATATCATCGTATTTGTTAATTCCCTGAAATCCTGCAACGATGATTATGTTTTTCTTCGCAAGCTCCGCCTTTAAGCGCTCGGGATTGATGCGCTTAATGCGGGCAATGCAGTGGCTTGAATCGGTTTCAAAGCCTGCCTGCCAGCCGAGAAGCGATATAACAGGACAGCCGAGCTTTTCAACAGCCATTGCAAGAAGCGATGCGGAAATCTGTTCGCCTGCCGAAAGCAGCATATCCATTTCGCGCTTGGAAGCGCCGTTTGGGTTTATTTCATTTGCTTTTTCTATGAGATCGTCTGTAGTATCACCCTGCGCGGAAACAACAACAATAACATCGTTTCCGTTTTTATATTCATTGGTGATTATATTTGCCACGTTGAAAACACGCTCGGCATTTGCCACAGAAGAGCCACCGAATTTTTTTACTATTAAAGCCACAATAATACCTCCGATAATTTAGAGCACATGCATGGTCTTAACGCTGTTTGCACCAAGACCGTTAATTTTATCAAGCAATACCGATTCAGTCTCGAAATCGGTAATAAACGCAATTTCGTTTTTATAGCTGTTTTTATAAACAGCCAAATCAGTGCCGAATATATTTTTAATATTTTCGCACATTTTGTCAAAACTGTCAACCTTAAGTGCAACATAAAGACGGCATTTTTCGTCAGGGTTTTCGACATAACCCACATAACCGTCCTCCCAAAAGAGATACTTTCGGGCGGAAAGGTGCTTGGCGCAGTCGATAACGTCTGCCACAACAGCACTTGCGGTCGGCATTTTTCCGGCGCCGCGTCCGTAAAACATAATATTATCGCAGGCATCTCCCGATACCATAATCGCATTGTAAACGCCGTTTACACTTGAAAGTATATTTTCCTTGCTCACGAGTGTGGGACGCACGCTTGCCGCAATTTTGCCGTTTTTCAGCATCTTTGCAGAGCCGATAAGCTTTATCACATAACCGAAACGGTCGGCGAACTCCACATCATCAAGTGAAATATCGGTAATCCCCTCGGTAAGAACCTGCTCGGGATAAACATGATGCCCAAAGCCCAGAGAAGCGAGAATGCATATTTTTCTGCAGGCATCGTGTCCCTCTATATCAGCGGCGGGATTTCGCTCTGCATAGCCTTTATCCTGCGCAAGCTTTAACGCATCGGCAAAATCCATATTATCCACTATCATTTTATTTAAAATAAAGTTAGTTGTTCCGTTTAATATACCGGTGATTTCGGTAATGTTATTTGCGGCAAGACATTGTGCCATTGGTCTTAATATCGGTATCGCACCGCCTACACTTGCTTCAAATAAGAAGTTAGTGTTATTTTCACGTGCAATTTTCAGAAGCTCGGCACCCTTAGCCGCTACAAGCTCTTTGTTTGAGGTGACAACACTTTTGCCTTTTTCAAGACACGCCTTAACAAAGTCAAATGCAGGGTTAATTCCGCCCATAACCTCAACTACGATTTTAACCTCATCATCGTTTAGAATAATATTAAAATCTTTAATAAACTTATCACTGTACGGAAGATTATCAAAATCTCTTAAATCAAGGATATACTTAACTTCAATATCATCCTTGATTTTTTCTTTTATCAGGCTTTCTTTACCGATTAGTATTTCGGCAACTCCGGAGCCTACCGTACCGTGTCCCATAATTGCTGTATAAACCATTTTTATCCTCCGTATCAGTTAGCTTTTATTGAAATAACGCCGTTCACGGCAGAAACTTTTTTTATCAGTGTATCAAGTGATATTTTTATATCGTCGGTGCGAATGGTGAGCGAAACTGTTGCAATACCGTCACTCGGAATACCCTGATGAACGGTGAGAATATTTGCACCGTATTTGTAAAGTGAAGTGGTAAGAGCCGAAAAAACGCCTGCCTTGTCCGAAAGTGCGGCAGTTATATTCACAGTGTTTTTATCGCTGTCATTATACTTATATACAAAATCCTTGTATTTATAAAAAGCACTGCGGGAAACACCTGCCATTTTTACGGCTTTTGAAGTGTTTCCTGCGCTTCCGTTTGCAATCAGTTCTTTTGCTTTTAATACCTTCAAAAAAACATCGGGAAGAACCGATGAGTTTACAAGTAAAAAGGAATTATTTTCCATAAGTGTCCTCCGTACAAAAACTATGTACACAATTATAGTACACTTTTGTAAAAAAATCAATATTTAAAACCTACAAAAATAATCCATACTACTATCTGGAGGTAGTTATGGATACACAAAATAAACAAAAATTTTTAATCAACATTGCTTTTGCGGTCACTTGGGCTTTGATAGTCTACTTTATTATGAGATTTACCCTGAAATATATGTTCCCTTTTGTTATTGCTTTAATTTTTGCTTTTATGGTGCAAAAACCCGCAAAATACATTTCGGGGAAAATATGTATAAAGAAGCAAGCCGCCGCTTTAATATTAGTACTTTTATTTTATCTTTTGCTAATCGGAGCGGCGGCGCTCTTATTTTGGCTTGTGGGTATAAAAGGAATATCCGCAATTTCTCAAATGTATATCAACAAAAAAAGCATTGCCGAAACAACGGGATTTATAAGCGGTAAATTTGAAAAAATCGTTTTAATGTTTCCCGATTCTTTTGGCGTTACTTTAAAAAAAGCTTTGGGAGATACATTTGGTATGCTTTTTGAAAAAGCCGCAGAGTTTGTTTCGGTATTTGCGGCAAATTTTGCAAAGCTGATACCCGGAATAATTCTCGGGATTACGGTATCGGCGGTAGCAGGCTGTTATTTTGCAAAGGACTATGATAAATTGTTAAAGTTCTTAAAGAGCATAACGGGAAGTGAGCGCTACGGTAAAATAAGGGTAATCAAGGATATTATCATAAATAATGTTTTTAAAATTATCGGTGGATATCTTATTTTAGCCGGTATAACCTTTGCGGAGTTAACGGTGGGATTTTTGATTTTAAAAATAAAATTTCCCGTATTTATCGCGCTCATTATTTCGTTGGTTGACCTGCTTCCCATACTCGGTGCGGGAGTGGTGATTCTGCCTTGGGGGATAATAGAAATCATCACGGGTAATATCGGTAAAGGAATAGGGCTCATCATTTTATTTGTTTTAGTCACGGTTATAAGAAATTTTGCGGAGCCTAAAATTATAGGCAAACAAACCGATATAAACCCACTCTTAATTCTTATTACAATTTTCGTGGGTTTAAAAATATCAGGTGTGTTCGGTATGTTTTTCTTACCTCTTACCGTCATTACTGTTATCAGCTATTATAAAAGGGAAATTGATTCCGAAAAGCCGTACATTTTATGAAACATTTCATATTATGTAAGGTGTAAGGAGTGTGAAAAATGGCAAGATTTTATATTACTACCGGCAGCATTACCTATGCGATAAAAGGCAGAGATGTATTGAGAAACAAAGGATATAAGGTTTGGATTGAAAGAAAAAGTCAAGGCCTTTCAAGCGGCGGGTGCGGTTACAATATTGTGCTGAACGGCGACATTTCGCAGGCCAAACGTGAGCTTAATGATGCCGGTGTTAAAATACTCGGAGTTAACGAAGGTTGATTATACTACGCCGCCTTATTACGATGCGTGACAGTGAATAATTACTGTTATCAAACGCAATAAAAGGCGGCGCTTTAGGGTGATTTTTATGATATATCTTGATAATGCGGCAACAACCGGTAAAAAACCGATTTCCGTAATAAATGCTAACCAAAATGCACTAAAATTAATGTCGGCAAATCCAGGCAGAAGCGGGCATACACTTTCGATGAAAGCGGCGGATACTGTTTACAGCACAAGAAAAAAGGTGTCAGACTTTTTTAATGCTTTGGGTCCCGAAAGGGTGGTTTTTACATTAAACTGTACCGAAAGTCTTAATTTTGTTATAAAAGGAGTTCTGAGCAGAGGGGAAAAATGTGTTGTAAGTGATATGGAGCATAACGCTGTTATGCGGCCTCTTTGCGCACTCGGTGCCGATATACGGGTCGCCACGGTTGAGGAAGACCCCAATACTACATTTGAAAACTTTAAAGCAAATATAGACGGTAACACAAAGCTTGTAATCTGCACAGCCGGTTCTAATGTTACCGGTCTTAAAACACCGATTTCTCAAATAGGAAAGTACTGCCGTGAAAAGGGCGTATTATTCGCGGTAGATGCCGCTCAGGGTGCGGGAGTTATCCCGATAGATATGAAAAACCAATGTATAGATTATCTTTGCGTTGCGGCACATAAAGGACTGTATGCACCTATGGGTATAGGTATACTTATAGCAAACGCGGATATTAAAAAAACGCTTATAGAAGGCGGTACGGGTACCTCCTCCGAAAGCTATGAACAACCCGATATGATGCCGGAAAGATTTGAAAGCGGCACCGTTAACGTGCCTGCCATAGCGGCATTGTCTGCAGGCATAGATTTTGTTTTGGGAATGGGAATTGAAAAAATATACAAGCACGAAGTCTTACTTATAAACAGGATATATAAATATCTTGCAGAAGAAAATATTGCGGCAGTGTACCGCGGCTTTGCGGATTCGTCAATGTATCTGCCGGTGCTTTCGTTCAATATTAAAGGAAAAACATCGACCGAAACCGCCGCGTATTTAAACTCAAAAGGTATCGCCGTGCGTGCCGGACTGCACTGTGCACCGTCCGCTCATAAAAAACTCGGAACACTTGATACGGGTACCGTAAGAATATCAACATCGGTATTTAATTCACAAAGTGAAATTGATAAAGTTATATCGGTATTAAAAGCTATAAAAAAACAGTAAAAATGTGTAAAATACTATTGATACATCGGTAATTATATGTTAAAATATATGTGTGAGAGTATACATTGATATTTATGATAAAAAGTAAAGGAATGAGAAAAGGTGAGTAGGATTTTAATTGCGGTTACGGCTGTTTGGAATCAGATTACCCATGTCATGCTCAGTATCCGCGTTCTTGATGTTGTTGATATTCTTATTATCGCATGGCTTATATATAAAGCGCTTGTGTTTTTAAGGGAAACAAGAGCGGGTCAGCTTGCCAAAGGTATTATTTTTCTTGTGTTATTATACTTATTTGCAAAGCTCGCAAAGCTTGCGGTTTTAGGCTGGGTTCTTTCCTCAATAGTTGACTCGGCGCTTATCGCGGTTGCCATTATATTTCAGCCCGAAATCCGCAGAATACTTGAAAGAATGGGACAGACACGTCTTTCAAGTTCTCGCTTGTTTGACAGCGATACCCAGAATATTTATAGCGGCATTGATAATATAGCAAAGGCTGCCGGTCAGATGCAGGATGATAAAATCGGTGCACTGATAGTTTTTGAAAAAAAGACACAGCTCGGCGAGATAATAAACACCGGAACTGTTATTGACGCAGAGCCTACCGTTCCGCTCATTAAAAATGTGTTTTTCCCAAAATCACCGCTGCATGACGGCGCTGTGATAGTTCGTAACGGCAGAATATACGCCGCAGGCTGTATATTGCCGCTTACTGCATCAGAAAATATTTCTTCCGACCTCGGCACACGTCACAGAGCGGCAATTGGCATGTCGGAAAACTCCGATGCCATGGTGCTTGTGGTATCCGAGGAAACAGGTGCTATTTCGATAGCCTGCAATGGTCAGATAAAACGAAATCTCAATTCCGTAACGGCGGGTATTGAGCTCAAAAAGTATCTTGTTGATTCTGATGTTGAAAAGAAGGACAGCGTTATCGTTAATGCGATTAAGCGGTTAAATCCTTTCTCCGGCATTAAAAATAAGAATAAGGAGGAAGAAAGTAATGAAGACGAAAAAGTTTAATCTGCGTAATCTGCTTTACAATAAAAAGTTCCTCGTTATTTTATCGCTTTTGCTTTCCTTTTCCATTTGGCTCGGAGTTATGATAAGCCGAAATCCGATAAGAACACAGTCTTTTACGGACATTCCTTTAAACATATCTGTTGAAAACACTCCGGCAGGCGAAATAGGCCTCGGAATAGTATCCGATATAGCCTCGCAAAAGTTCACCGTTACGGTAAGCGGACCGAATTATGTTGTAAGTCAGCTCAAGTCAAGCGATATTATGCTTTCGGCATCGGTGGTTGATATAACCGAGGCAGGCGAGTATGAGCTTGATGTTGTTGCATCGCGTAACAGCAATCTTGACGGGTATTCTTTTTCGAGTGTTTCACCTAATAAAATAAAGGTTGCCTTTGATTATATGGACGGCTCCAAGGAGTTTACCGTTATACCCAAGCTTGCGGGTGTAGGCGCTTCGGACGGTCTTGAGGCAGAATCTCCGATTATTGCAAATCCCGATCAGTCGGTTGTTACCATAAAGGGCAGAAGATCGGTAATTGACAAAATTGCGAGCGTTGTTGCTTATGCCGAGGTAAATAAAACCCTATCATCAGCGCAGTCTTATGATGCAAGCCTTATACTTTACGATGAAAACGAAAAGATTATTTACAGATACGGTAATGACGGTGTTTATGATGCAAACGACAATCTTGTGGACAACACCTACATTACACCGAGTTTTACATCAATTAAGGTAACTCAGCCGATTTCAAAGCGTGCAAAGATTACGGTGGTTCCGGTATTTAACAACAAGCCCTCCGCTCTTACCGACAGTATGTTTAAATATACCGTTGATCATTCTACGGTAACGGTTATCGGCACACCGGACGTGGTAAGCAAGCTTGAAAAGATTACACTTTCGCCCATAGATTTCAGAGATATTTCCACAAGCAATACCGAGTTTGAGGTGTCTGCTTCCTTGCCGGATGGTGTTAAGATAATTGATAACATCCAGTCCTTTAAGGTTAAAATCGACTTAAAGAAATTTACCGAGAAAACATTTACCGTTTCAAATCATCAAATAGCGGGTACAAGTTCTTCAATGAGTGCCTCGGTAAGCGGAAACGTTAAAAACGTAAAGATTTGCGGGCCGGCAGATGTTATCAAAAAAATAACTGCCGATGACCTTTATGCCTATGTTGATATGAAGGATAAATCGGCAGGCACCCACACAGTTGATACGGTTATCCGGTCGGATAAATATCCCGTTATCTGGCAGGTGGGCAATTACACCGCAACGGTTACTCTTACGGCAAAATAATATATATGACAATATAAGCCTCGCTGCATAAAATGTAGCGAGGTGGTATTTATGGCAGAAAATATTTTTTTGGCGTTTTTTTTACTTTTATCGGTTTATGGCATCTGTGAGCTGATACATACGGTAAGATCAAAGCTTTTATCTCTCCGCGGCGGCAATAACAACTACTGCGTTATTTTGCTTAAAAAGGGAAAAGCAATAGGTCAATTGCTCTATGCAAAAGAACAGCAGTTATGGAACGGAAAAATGTTTTGTACCGAAATAATCGCTGTTGATACCGATCTTGAAGAAAATGAGCGTGAAGAATGTTTGGTTTATGCGGCGAATAACGATATATCTTTTATACCCGCTGATATGCTTCCGCATGTTCTTGAATATTTTACATAATATACAGGAGACTTTAAATGCCGGATTTTGATGAGGAACAGCTTAAAGAGCTTAAAGGCACGGTTGAAAAAATTACATATAAAAACGATCGTAACGGTTATGCCGTTGCCATTGTCAGAAACGGCAGGGAACGTGTAACTGCCGTTGGCATTATGCCGCTTATCACCGAAGGCGATTCGGTGGTGCTCGGAGGCGAGTATATTGTTCATTCTTCCTACGGTGAGCAGTTCAGTGTTAAAAGCTTTGAACGAGCCGTACCGCAAAATGCCGCGGCGATACTCCGCTACCTTTCTTCGGGAGTTATAAGAGGTGTTGGCCCGTCTACCGCAACGAGAATAGTTGAAAAGTTCGGTACCGACACACTCGATATTATACAAAATCACCCTGAGGATTTATCTGAAATACGCGGAATTTCTCTGCAAAAAGCCATAGCAATAGGTGAGGAATACCATAAGCAATTCGGACTTCGCGAGGTTATTATGATGCTTTCACCTTATGAAATAAGTGTTGAAAAGTGCGCCATAATATTCCGCGAGCTCGGGCGCAACGCCGTTCAAATTGTTAAGGATAACCCCTACACTCTTTGCTGTGAAAGTATTGATATTCTTTTTGAAAAGGCAGAGCGTATAGCAAGCGATCTTGATATTTCCCGCGATAATGAATTAAGGCTTATGGCGGGTGTTGAGTATGTTATGCGCAAAAATCTCGCAAACGGTCATACCTGCCTGCCGGTTAATAAGCTGTGTGAGGTTTCCGCAAGACTGCTTGAAAGTGATTATTACCGGATAGACGGTATTATTTCGGCTATGGCTGATAAAATGCTTGTATCACTTAAAAAAGTCGGTGATACCGAATATGCAGCCATTCCGGAATATTATCATGCAGAGCAGTATATCGCCGCAAGACTTACCTCGGTTAAGCGTACCGTAAAGCAGCTTGGCAATATCGATGAGCTTGAAATAGATTATGTTGAAAACAAGCTCGGCATTAAGTTTGAAAATCTCCAAAGAGAAGCGATTAAGCAGGCGTTTGAAAGCGGTATTCTTATACTTACCGGAGGCCCCGGCACCGGCAAAACCACAACATTAAACGCAATAATCGAACTTTTTGAACAGAGAAAATGCAATATTGACCTTGCGGCACCTACCGGACGTGCGGCAAAAAGGATGACCGAGCTCACAAACAGAGAAGCAAAAACAATCCACAGACTTTTAGAGGTTGAATGGGACCGAAACGATAAACAGTCCTTTGCACGCAACGAAAGAAATCCGCTTGATTGCGATGTGCTTATTGTTGATGAGGCTTCGATGATGGACTCGCTTCTGTTTTCGAGTTTGCTTAAAGCCATGCGACTGTCCTGCAGACTTATTCTTGTGGGTGACTCCGATCAACTTCCGAGTGTTTCGGCAGGTAATATACTTAATGATATTCTTGCATCTGAATGCTTTCCGGCAATACGGCTTAAAAAGGTGTTCAGGCAGGCTATGGAGAGTGTTATTGTTTCAAATGCCCATGCTATTATCAATGAAACCGATGTGGATTTCACCAACAAAGGCAAGGACTTTTTCTTTTTATCCAGATTTTCTCAGGTGGATGTTTGCAATACGGTTCTTGAGCTTTGTACCGAAAGATTGCCTTCGGCATACGGATACGATTCGATAAACGATATTCAGGTTTTGTGCCCTTCAAAAAAGTATGAGTGCGGCACGGTAAATCTTAATAATGTTCTTCAATCCTGTCTTAATCCGCAAAGTGACACTAAGCCGCAGTTTAACTATAAGGGCGTTTATTACCGCAAAGGCGATAAGGTAATGCAGATTAAAAATAATTATGATTTGTGCTGGGAAAAGGATGATGGCGAAAAGGGAAGCGGTATATTTAACGGGGATGTAGGCGTTGTTACTGATGTTGACTATCGTACCGGCACATTAAACGTTAAGTTTGATGATAAAACGGTATCATATCTGCGCGATGAACTTTCCGAGTTGGAACTTGCTTATGCCGTAACGGTACATAAAAGTCAGGGGAGTGAGTACGACTGCGTAGTTCTGCCGCTTTTGGATATTCCCGAAAGACTGAAATTCCGCAATTTGCTCTATACTGCAATCACCAGAGCTAAAAAAATGCTTGTGATAGTGGGCAGCAAAACCGTGTTTTGCGAAATGGCCGCAAACAATAAAAAGACCCTGCGCTATACACTTTTAAAGGATTTTATTGAGGATGCGAAAAATAATCAACTGCGTTAAAAGTATTTGGCTTGCCGTCATATACTGCTTTTTTCCTAAGCTTTGCATTTCCTGCGGTAAAACCGTGGAGGAAAACGAATACTTATGTAAAGAATGTAAAAAACAACTTGAGGTAATAAATCCGAAAAAGCGCTGTAAACGCTGCGGACTCGAAAAAAGCGAGTGCCTTTGTAAAATGAAGGTTTTCCGCTTTGATTCTTTGGTTTCGTTATATAAAAACAGCGGAGTTGCAAAAACGGCATACTATAAGTACAAGCTTTCGGGTAAGATAGGGTATGCTGATTATTTTGCCGATGAGCTTGCAAAGGCTTTTAACAATGAGTATAAAGATATTAAGTTCCGCGGGCTTATAAATGTTCCTTCCCCGAGATTCAGCATAATAAGGCGCGGTTATGACCATACGGCGGTAATATGTGAGAAGCTAAGCGAAAAAATCGGCATAAGGTATATTAAAAATGTTATAACCTGCAAACCGTTTTCAAAGTCCCAACACAAATCGGGCTATAAACAGCGCCTTTTAAACGTGCGAGGGAAATACCGTTTTAAACGGAAATTACGGTCGGGTAATTATCTTTTATTTGATGATATAGTAACTACCGGCTCAACGGCTGACGCGGTATCGCGCGAGATACTGAGGGCGGGTGCTGATAAAGTGTATGTTTTGAGCATATTGCAGACCGTTCCGAAAAAGAAGATTGAAAAAACAAGACATTAAGTTTATAATAATTTTGGTGATATTATGGCAACTGAAATAGGTATAGACCTCGGCACTTCAAAAACCGTTATATTTTCAAGCTCAAAGGTTGTTCTCGAACAGCCCAGTCTTGTCACGGTTGACAGTGAAACTTACGACCCTGTTTATTACGGCGATGAGGCCAAGCAAACACTCGGCAGAACACCGGATACTCTTACCTGTGTGGCACCCATAAGACATGGTGTTATTGCCGATTATGATATCGCCGATATGATGCTTAAAGAGTATATGAAAAAGGCTTTCGGCAGTAAGATATTAAGACCGCAGATTATGGCAACTCTGCCTTCGGGTCTTACAGAGCTGCAACATCACTCGCTTGCCAATGTTGTGGAATCGGGCGGCGGAAGGAATATCTCGGTAATTGAGAGTCCGCTTGCGATTGCCTTTGGATTGGGCCTTGATTTTTCAAAGCCGCACGGCAGTCTTATAATAGATATAGGCGCCGGCACTACTGATATTGCCGTGATTTCATTGGGCGGTATTTCGGTATGTGATTCTTTTAAGGTGGCGTCTCTTGATTTTGATGCCAATATATCAAGATATATCCGTAAGGAATACAATATCGAAATAGGTCCCTTAATGGCGGAAAAAATCAAAAAACAGATAGGCAGTGTTGTTAAACGTCCTATCGAGGTGGCGGTTGTTGCAAAGGGCAGAAATGTATTTACGGGACTTCCCGAGAGCTTTGAAATTACCGATTTTGAGGTTTATTCCGCAATCGTTGAAACCGCAAATACAATTTGTAACGCCATAAGAGGTGTTCTTTCAAAGGCGGATCCGGACCTTGTTGCCGATATCAAGGCTGACGGTTTGTATCTCACCGGAGGCGGTTCGCTTATAAACGGTATGGATAAACTGATTTCAGAATATACCGGCATTCCCGTTCATCATCTTGAAGACCCCGCACACAGTGTTGTGCGCGGCGCGGCGGCGGCGCTCTCACATCCCGAACTGCTTAAAAACGTAAACTATCAGATGCGTTCAGTTAAGGAGCTTATTGTGGAGTAACAGCTATTTTGTGTTTTTATAAAATAAATCTTGACTTTGGTGATTTTGAGTTATATAATAATTAAGTCGCCATTGTGCTGCTATGGCTCAGTCGGTAGAGCGCGTCCTTGGTAAGGACGAGGTCACCGGTTCAATTCCGCTTAGCAGCTCCAAAAAAGCAAGTCATGCGGCTTGCTTTTTTTAAACGGTCAATAAACCAAATTTTTTCGAAAAGAGTATGATTATGAACAATAAGG